>JAJRBZ010000088.1 GCA_028679185.1 Methanoregula sp.
AGTTAAGCCGGCAAACGTATCATGTTGTACTGAGGTACGCGAGTCCTCGGGAAGCATGGTGAGCTGCTATCACCTTTCTTCCTTACACGGTATCTGTTTTAATGAAATTATATCAAAGGTCGAATGCCCTGATCACTTTACATCCTCATGTGAGTACTGTAATAGAAAAGAACAGGTTATCTGGTGATCTACGACATTACAATCTATCTGTTGTTTCCTTTTTACTGAATTCGCGCTAAGACGATACGATGGTATCTGCGACAGTTACATGGCAGGATCATCAATTTTCTCAACCTCTCTTTATCCCCACTGCCTTAAAAAACGTGTAGCAGAATGATCCATCCTGTTCCGTTGTCCGGTACAGGTCCCGTATCCCTTTTTCCCACGTCTCTTTGTCCGCAAGACCTCTTTTGATCGCCGGTTCACGTACACCTTCAACCATGGCGATGAAGATATTTTTTACCGCTTCAATGGATTCAGGGTGGCTCTGATCAGCATACACCTGCCTTGGAGAGACTGTGACGTCCATGAAACCAGCGTCGGTCAGGAGGTGCCATAGTTCCCTGCCGATGAGGGCATTCCCCCCGGTCTGCCGCTGGAGTTGTACAAGACAGTCAATAACGCGATGGGCATCCGGGTTGTCGGGGTAAAACAGCGCTGAGCCATGGTCCCCCTCGATTACCGTAATGGTGCCTTTTGGCCGGAGAATCCCTTTGAGGTTGATGAGTGCGAGGATGGGATCAGGGATGTGCTCCAGAAGGAAGCAGACGAATATATGGTCAAAGGTTTCAGACGCAAACGGCAGGTCGTAAATGTCTGCCTGACAGAAAGTGACGTTGGGGATTCCCACCTGTAAAATACGATCTTTTGCTTTTGTGAGTGATTCGGGTGAGATATCGACAGACATAAATTCCGCCCCCGGGCTGTTCTGCGCAAGGATTACTGTCTGGGCCCCGACACCGCATGCAACTTCAAGCACCCCGCTTTTGGGAGGATAGCGGGTGCCATTATGGAGGAGCCTTGCCAATTTCGATGCCTGGTATTGCAGTCGTTCCGACTCACGATCCGAATGCCCGTGGACATATGGGTGGGAATTATCTCTCATAATAATTGTTCCTGGTCCTTGCGTGTGCCCGATAATAGTCTGAATTTTTTCCGGTACAATTAAATATCAATATTATGGTACTATCAGCAGCTTATTTTAAAAAACAGATAGCACCATGACATGGTCCTCCTTGCATCTTCACCAGTAAAAGATCTGGGTATCAAGGAAAACCCGGTGAGTTATTCTCTGTTGATGATTTTTTATTTTAGATCGTTATTTTAATTTTATCCCAACTATTAAGTATATCTGCATACCCATTCTTCTGCTGAGGTGGAGGTTGAAATGATCCCGACACTCCTGGCATCGGGCTTGATAATTTATGGATTTTTTCAGGCAACTGTCGCATTTACTGCGGTCGTCCTTTCAGTGAAATGGAATAAATACGAATTTCTGGCTGGTTTGTCCTTCCTCCTCATATATGCAATCCTCTACCTGTTTGATACGTTCTTCTTCACGATTTTGTATGGTGTGTTCCTTGATATCGCCCAGTTCGGATTTATCCTGCTTGCCATTGTCTTTTTTATTATCGGAATGCACCCTAAATGGGCTCCTAAGATGGCATCAGATATGAGACAGCGATACACAGGGCATAAATTCCGCCGTGATGAATCTCTTATTTCAATTCTCAAAAAGTTGTGATTATTCCTTCCCGGCAGGAACTTCCAATGAATATAAATGGATACATCTGTCGAGATTACCTGTTATCTTTTTACAGGATGTCTTCTTTTTTGTTTTGGAAGGATTTTCACAAAACGTGGATGATTTCGATAATGCTGTAAAATCCTATCCGTTATGCGACAGAATAATCCATATCCGGCATGAGCGGTGACAAGTGTGCATTCTGAAAAGAGCAGCATTAAACAGAAGGTTATTCCCGGATGCTTTCCGGTGAAAACGAAAGGTTGAACCGACCCCGGGCATGGTCCGGCTCGTAAAAGATTAAACACGGCCGGCAAATGACTTACCCCAGAATATCAGGATTTGATTTTGTAAAAAAAATGGAAAAATCACTGGACCTTAATCTCCTTTTTGCCGGACCAGAGTCCATGGAGGTTGCAGTACTCGACAGCATGGATAACCCCGCCTTTCTGCAATTTCATTTTGAGAATAATTTCCGGCAGGGCAGAAACAGGTGTTAAAGAGACTTTTACCAGAACAACCGGGTTAAAAGCCCGCCCCTCCTCTTCAAGCGTTACCATAATCCACCGTATCGAGTGTTCGACCGTGTTTGGGTGCGGGCCTACAGTGACTCTGAGATCAAAGGCTTCATCCGGCTTTACTTTTGCAGGAGCATCTATCTTTGGCGTGTGACTTTCCCGTTTGCCAAGTGCTTCCCCGGCAGCGGTATCGTAGGTATAAATCAGGTTTCCGAATGTATGTTCAACCATACTCCACCTCAATAAAAATTTATTTCAGGTCATTCGATCATCACAGTTAACCCCTTCTTTATCCCTCTGGGAACTGTGATAAGATTGTTGCGCACCCTTTTGCGCACTGTTAGGATCACTCACACCGGTATATAACAATTCTGACGGAGGTATCTGAGGATGGGGGGTGTATTTGAGCAGCGATCTGTATTCTTTTCCCTTTGCATGGCATCGTCTGTTGTATATAATGAATGAATATTTGTCCAGAAGCCGGAATATTGATTGCTGAAAACATTCAGGGCTGAGCGATGCCCTTATGGATTCTACTAAAAAAAATTTAAAAAATAACGGGTCTCCTGAGAAAAATCCACAGGGACTTCCAGGTCAATTTTCTTCTTCCGGTTTTTATCACCAAGGATGATAATGACCGGAATTATTCTGATACTATCAATAAAAAAGATGAAATAGGGTTTTTGTTATCCCCAGCCCACAAGCTCCTGTGTTATATCACCATCAGTTGACTTAATCACCATCTTGACGAACATTGGAACATTTGGAGCTGTCCAGTACGTGGAAGTCATTCCTTGAATGGTTGCAGTATATTTCATTGCAGCCGGATAAGTGCCAGCCGGAACGGTAACGGGTTCAACACCAACAAAGGTATACTGCACAGTCTTGTCCGTATTCGGATCCTTTGGTGCCTTAGTTGTGTCTCCAGGCGGAATGTCCTGGTCAATGACTGTTTGTCCATTCGAGATCATTTTCATGTGACCTCCCAATGAGACTCCTGAAGCATCCACGTACATATCGGTAATTGTTGTAGCAGACATCGGTGTTGTCATGGTACTTGTCATCTTCATGTGTGTCGCAGCCTTGCCCTGGTAGGTATCCTGGGAGACTTCAGTTTTAATATTCGATGACATGTCCTTTGAAGTCATCTTATATTCATACCATTTGTAATTGGCGTTCCCGAAAATACTCGCCCCACTGACGATGGATCCTGCCGACGGTGCTGAGCCACCTGCCGCAGAGCCCCCTGCTGTCGTGGCTGCCGGGGTTGCGCCGGTTGCCGTTGACGATGGGGCAGTGCTCGAACATCCTGCAATTGCAACGGCAATTACAACAAGCATGATTGCAATGATACTGATACGCGAAATTTTCATTTTTATTTCCTCCATATATAATGGAAATACCTGACAACGTCCCTGCTGATACAGGGATTGCTGATGCCGGGATTATGGGGGTAATTTATGTATTATTATATTAAAGAATTTCGAAAAGCCTCTTGCCGTGGTGATTATTATTTCGTTAAACACTTTTCCAGTCCCTTGAGAACAAGGCCGCTTTTCCGGCAACACCCTGTACAGACCAGGAACGAAAAGAACGATATATTTTCAATACGCAGCAACGCACCCTCTTCCTTTATCTTCCACCGTTACCATAACCAATTTAATGATAAGCGATTCTACCGCCGACCTCCTGACCCTTATCAAATCCCACATTTCGGATCAAAAGAAGCCAATCTCTATGGTGCGTAAGGATTTTTCTGCATTCTACGAGAATATGCAGGATGATCCAGGAGAATATATGATTACCGAACGCGTGGAGCTCACTAATGGTGCCTATGGCTACTGGATCGACGTTCCGGAAGCGGTTCCTGATTGCACGATTCTCTTTTTTCATGGTGGAGGTTTCACGTGTGGGTCAACAAAAGACCATATGGGATTGTGTACACGGTTAGCCCGGGCTGCACGGGCACAGGTTTTCTCTGTGGATTACCGGTTAGCCCCGGAATTTGTTTTTCCTGCAGCAGTTGAAGATTCGATTGCTGCCTACCGCTACCTGATCAGTCACAATTATCTTCCGCACCGGATTATTCCGGTAGGTATTTCAGCCGGGGGGACTCTTGTACTCGATCTTCTCATATCTGCACGTGACCTGGGATTACCTCTACCCCCGGCCGGAATCTGCATGTCCCCTGCTGTAGACCTGCTTTTTGAAGGTGAGTCGGTGGAAAAGAATATGGACAATGACTGGATCACCCCTGCACGACTCAATGAAATCCGAACTATGTACCTTACCGGGCAAGACCCAAAAAATCCCCTCGCATCGCCAATCCATGCTCGTCTTAACAGTCTCCCGCGGCTCTATATTCAGGCCGGCACGCACGAACTGCTCCTGTCAGGGATCGCATCATTCGTCGACAAGGCACGGTGGGCAGGAGTGCCTGTCCAGTTCGAGCTCTGGGAGGGGATGTTCCACAGCTGGCAGGTGTTTGCCAGGCAGGTGGCTGAAGGAGAGCGGGCAATAAACAATATCGGGGCATATGCCCAGGATGTACTTCTCAGATGATACAAGTTAACATCCTGGGATTTTTGCTAAAGATGTAAAATCCATACCTTTACACTCATTAACTACCCATCCCTTTTATGGAAAACACAGGGGCATGGGAAGCCCTTCCGGGGAAAACACCTGCGGAGAAACTTGGATCTCTTGGTGTACTGAGCGGTACGATGCTCGACATCCGTATGCTGGATGAGATCGGCCGCACGTATGGCATCAAGGTCTTCTTATTTTTTGAAGAAGATCTCGCCCGAACCCGGACACTGGAATCCGTTCTGGAGGAATTTGACATTTTCCCGGAGTATAGTCGCCCTTACATCAGCAGTGAAGGTTTCCTCCGTTTCACCCGGGAAAACGACCCGTCATTTGAGCAGACAATGCGGGAGTTCCCGCTCATGATCGAGGTTATGACTATCGGTGAAACGCAGTCACCAGAATATGGAACAGTATTCCGGTATATTACCGGGCTGATGCCTTTTCTGGACGAATTTGATGTTGATGCGGATCCGGCACGGTGATCGATGCACCTTTTTATCGCCCCTGAGCAAACCCTTCCTTTTTAGTATCAGTGAAAAGAATGTAGAACAGTACGATTATTATGGACCAGCGCTCCTCCCCCCGTCATTCACTCAAGCGGGAACTTGGCCTTTTTGAAGTAACGCTGTCAGGTGTTGGGATTATCCTCGGGGCTGGCATATATGTTCTCATTGGGCAGGCTGCCGGACTTGCAGGCAATGCAATCTGGTTCGCGTTTGGTTTTTCAGCGATAATGGCACTGCTAACCGGGTTGAGCTATGCAGAACTATCCTCCATGTTCCCAAAAGCCGGGGCAGAGTATGATTATGTCACGAACGCTTTCAATTCACGGATTGCATTTGTTATCGGCTGGCTGGTTTTCCTTTCGGGTGTCTTTGCAGCTGCCACGGTTGCACTCGGTTTTGCAGGGTATTTCTCTGCTCTGACCAGATTCCCGATGCTCATTTCCGCCATTGTTCTTATTATAGTGCTTACGGCTATCCTTGCTTATGGTGTTAAGCAGACCGCATGGGTAGCAGTTATCTCGACACTCATCGAAGCTTCGGGCCTTGTTATTATCATTGCAATAGGATTGCCTCATTTTGGGAGTGTCAACTATTTGGAAATGCCTCAGGGTTATTCCGGGCTCTTTGCTGCATCAGCCCTGATCTTTTTTGCATATCAGGGATTCGAATCCATGGTGAAATTTTCCGAGGAAACAAAAAAACCTGAAACGACGGTCCCAAAAGCTCTAATGCTAGCTATTGCCATAAGCGTAATTCTTTATGTACTGGTTGCACTTTCGGTAGTATCCGTTCTGGGGTGGCAGCAGCTGGCGGTTTCAAATGCCCCGTTTGTCGATATCGTATCCGGTACGCTGGGCCCTGATGCCGCAGTGATAATTGCAATTGTCGCCCTCTTTGCCACGGCTAATACCGCACTGATGTCCATGTATGCTTCATCAAGGATTCTTTACGGAATGGCCGGATCGTCTTCCTTAACGGCCGGACTTGCATGGGTTCACCCGGCTCAGCGAACACCGTGGATAGCCATTATTATCTGTGGATTCATGTCCGTTGTGTTTATTTTTGCCGGTGACATTGCCTTTGTGGCAGGCGTGACCAACTTCACCCTTTTTATAACTTTCATAGTGATCAATGCAGCAGTTATTGCCTTGCGGTACAATTCCCCCCATACCCCCCGTGCTTTTCGTGTTCCATACTCCATCGGCAGAATACCGTTGATTCCCGTTGCCGGGATTTTTTTCTGTATCTTCCTTCTCGCCGCGCAGGAGCCGGCAGTGCTTGCACTCGGTGTGGTTCTCACGGGAGTCGGGATAGTGCTCATGGTCATTACAGGACACTATGTTTCGAGGGGTGCCTGACATCACATAGTGCGAACCTCTTATGAGCAAAACTTCCAAATACGTACAGTATCAGACAAAGCCGGTACTGCATCCAGAAATTACCGGACATCTTCCATGGCAAAAATATCAAAAACGTATATCTGGCAGTTTGTCATAGGGCTGGGTTTTATTTCCGGGCTCTGCACGGCGATAGGTATCGATCCGCAGGATGTTATCATCAATACACTGGGAAATGTAGTGTATACTTTCTATTCTGATCCGGCTGTACGGTCGATTTTTATTATCCTGCCAATGATCCTCCTTGTTATCTCCATCCACAGGGCATATAAGAAGGGAAGATTTCCCGGGCTTATTTCCGTCATCATTGCCTATCTCGCGGGAGTATTACTATTTGTCTCGACTGCAACTGCATTTGTCCTTCTTGGTATCGCCATTTTCATCGGGTATCTGGCTGTCGGCAGACGAGCGATTAAATTCTGACCGGTACCAGACCTTCACCCTATAAATTCAAGAAAGATTAACCTGTTAAAGCATGAGCATGTTCCCGAAGAAGAATTTTTTTTCCGTAGTTGATTCCCTCCTTCCCAGCAAATACCTTATCAAATTCCGCAAATTCGTTTTTTTTGAGCCATTCCTGGGCAACGATATTGCAAACCGGGGCAGGCTCTCCCATTACGGAAATGCAGAACGGAAGGAATTTGCAAAACAATTAAAAAAAATCCGCGATGAGACTGAAATCCTTTTGGAAGATATCGAGGCATACCATATTTTTATGGCTGTGAAACGGACCCAGAAAGTGCCGGGGGATATCGCGGAAGTTGGCGTGTATAAAGGTGGTTCGGCAAAGATCATCTGCTCAGCAAAGGGCGAAAAGCATCTCCATCTCTTCGATACATTCGAGGGCCTGCCAAAAGTGGAAGATATTGATATGGTATGGCCCTTCTATGAAGGGAAGTTTGCTGCATCGTATGATGGTGTTAAGGAATACCTGAAAAACGATTGTAACGTCTTTCTCTATAAGGGGGTATTCCCCGGCACATCCGGGCCGGTAAAAGAAAAAATGTTCTCCATGGTAAATCTCGATGTCGATACGTACGAGAGTACGAAGCAGTGCCTTGAGTTCTTCTACAACCGAATGAGCCCGGGAGGTATCCTTCTCTCTCACGATTACATGACTGCACCAGGTGTGAAAAAAGCCTTTGATGACTTTTTTTTTGGAAAGTCAGAACCAGTTCTTGAAACAGCCGGTTCGCAGTGCCTTGTGGTCAAAGTGTAAACCAGAAAAAAAGGTAAAAACAGGTCGTCAGTCGTTCATGATCAATACGCCGAAGATGACCAGCATAAGACCGGCAAGCACCACAATAATGCCCACCAGTCCTTTTACTGCTACGATTACCTCAGGAAGAAAAGCCCAGATTGCATAACCCCCCGCAACACATAGAACAAGTCCGATGACCAATGCAATAATTCCCATTTTATCCATAGTAGTCCCTCAATCTCTCTTGTTTTGTGAAATGTCCATTTAATTGTATTGAATAAAAACGGAGTCACCCCTGTCCGGAGGATGGCTTTTTAATAAAAGACTTCCATGGGTAAGGAAGTATAGCCATAAGCAGCAGCGCTCCTGCTATCGGGACAGGTATTGTTCCCAGTGCGGCAGCGAGCGAGTAATGGTCAGCAATCATCCCATTGACCGCGACACCCAACCCCCCGAATCCTATTGCAAGACCAAGCATCATGCCTGAAGCAAGCCCTACGTTCTGGGGAAGGAGCTCATGTGACATGGCGACTGCAACAGCAAATGTTGACCAGAGACATAAACCGAAGAGAAGGATTGCGATGACTGCAATGATACCCGAGCTTGCAAAGAACAGGTAAAAGAATGGAATTGTTCCGGCAAGGCCGAGTATCATGAACTCTTTTCTCCCGATCCTGTCAGAAATGTGGCCTCCGAAGACCTGGCCTGCAACACCTGCAAGGAGCATCAGGGTCATAATTATATTTGCTGTCATAAGGTCGTAGCCACGGGTAACCAGGTACATCGGCAGGAATGTAATCGCGGCAAATACTGCCCAAGCCCGCAGTACGGATGCGATCATGAGGATTATAAAGGGTTTTTTTGATTGCTCTGCCCCTTTTTGGGATACCGGTCTGGCATGGGACTCACACGCGCCGGCAATTCCTCCCGGGAGAAGGTATCTGAGAGCTACTACCATGAGGAGAGCCGGAAAGATGAGGAACAGGAGCCCGGGTAGTCCCAGCCAGAAGACAAGGACACCGGCCAGAACCGGCCCGATTGCATAGCCAAAATTGCCACCCACGACGAAGTATGAAGTAATCCGGCCCCGGTTCTCCTGCATGCAGAGCCGGTTCACGAGGCTTAGTGCAGTCGGGTGGAAGCAGGCATGCCCAAGGGCTGCAAGGATGGCAAAGGCCATTATAAGGTAATAATTATGAGCGATCCCCATAAGTGCAACAAAAAGTGCACTTACCAACAAACTGATACTGATGCTGACAGAGAAACCTTTTTTGTCCGAGAACCACCCTACGAGCGGCTGGGTGAATGAAGACGTGATATTATATGCAGTTACAAGCAGCCCGGCCGTGAAGTAGGAATAACCATTATCCGCTATAAGAAGAGGGAGAATGGCAGGTAGCACCGGCATATAGATATCGGTGACAAGGTGTGCTGCTGCAAGTCCGGTAATCGTATTATTGACGCTGGTTTTTGGGGCTAGTTTTTCCGTATCAGCCGTAGGATCTCAACCTCAATTTCCCGGACATCATGCGAGTGGAAGAAAAAGGTGCGTTTTATGGCAAATACTCCCCCGACTCTTTCGTCGATCTCCGCCCGTCCCGCAGTGTAGGTTTCTACAAATTGGGCAGAACCTGCATTAAAGATACTGTACGTGACTGGCGCAACAGCCAATGCGAGGTCGATAAATGGACGATCGGCATGTACGTTCTGCGCCCCGAATGGCGGGTTCATAATTACAGTATCGCAGGAGCCGAGATTCCCGGGAAGTGTTGCACTTCGCACGTCAGCAACGATGAATTCAACATCAGCACCGAGCAGTCCCGCATTTGCCTTTGCTCCATCAATTGCGTGCGGATCGATATCGATACCTCTCACGCATGTTGCACCAAGCAGGGCAGCACCGATTGCCAGCACTCCGGTACCGCACCCGAGATCGCACACCGTTTTTCCTGAAATATCCCCCTTCATAAGTGCATGATAGAGCAAACGGGCCGCGAGGGGGGCAGGTGTCTGGTATTGTTCGAGTGCAGCACGCGGTCTGTCATAACCGGCAAGCCGCTGGAGTGCCATCTCAAGGCGTCTGAGTCTCATACAATTTCATCAATCGCGTACGCATCCCATGTACGGACACCGCACAGGATCTCAAATTCCTGTGGCGAAAGGACCGGCACCGGAAAGCGTACCTGATCATCGTATGCGAGGCGTGGGCAGGCTGTATTTACGTAACAGGCAAAACCAAGGTTCAGCAACTCATCCGGTGTTACCTCCCTCATGGTAACGATAAACGCAGCAGGGGAGAGCGATGCCAGCCGGCAGGCAAGATCCATCCTCTGCTGGCCACTCTTGGTGCTGACAATAATACCCACACTCCGTGCCCCTCTGGCTTTCTCCATAACTGCAAAACGACGGCGCATGAGTGCGTCACCGCTTACCTCCTGCGCAGTTCCGGCAATAGGATCAAGTGCAATCACCCGGGCACGGGTAGCAAGTGCTATACCGACAGGATGAAAGAGTCCTGTACCCACAAAAAGAATCTCTTCTGCACCGGTCATTGTAGCTGCGGAAAAACTGCACCCTAACACCTGTCCACGGTTCGGTGTGCGTTTTCGACCTTCTGAAACAATACAGGTGATGCCTTTTGACTGCAGGAATGTTTCGATTGCAGGGATAACGTGGACGTGCTGGATCGTGGTGACAAGACCAATAGTCTTCCCTTTAATGAAGGGGAGTGCTTTTTCCATGACCGCGATATCAAAACCTATCTGCCAGGGCTGGAAGATGACCTGTGGCTGGTCATCAACAGGTGCATGCCCGAAATGGACGAGTACATCAGAAAATATGAGAGTATCAAGCGCAAGATCACAGGCACCATAACAGGGATCACCGCTCACGATCACTTCAAAACCGGCATCTTTCAGAGTAGCGGCCACGGATGCTGACTGCCGTTTCAAGCCCTCGGGGAACTGGAGTGCGACGCGTTTCGCTCCCTTCTTTTTTAAGTGTTCTATAAGATCAGAGGTGTCGTTCAACCACATACACCTTGTCCGTCACTTCGATCTTGACGAGTGACTTATACGGGCGTCCGATATCGGGGTCACCACGCTGTACTGCAATGCAGACATCTGCCACTTCAGCACCGGCAATTTTGAGGGCTTGTAAGAGGGCTCTCATCGTGCCACCTGTACTGACGACATCGTCAATGATCACGACACGGTCTCCTTTATAGACACCGTTGAGGTAGAGCTCACCTTTTGAATAGCCGGTAGTCTGGTGAACGGCTATCTCACCAGGCAATTTGTACGTCCTCTTACGCATGATGGTCATGGGGATATCGGTCATTGATGACAGGATTGAACCGATATGAATGCCCATCGCCTCAACAACAACGATCTTGTCTACGCCCGTTAAATCGAGCATCTTTACCATTCCGGTGCAGACTTCGCGGAGGAGAGCGGGGTCAATGATGGGTACGCCATCGGTGAGCGGGTGAATAAAATAATTATAGTCTCCCCTTTTTATCATTGGGCAGGTCTCAAGAGAGGTTACCAGTCTGTCAAGCATGCATTTCTCCAATATCTTTTAAGAATGCCTCAATCCGGTCTAGGTGAACGTGCGGCATGCAGACGATCCGCAGGTGCCCATGCCGTGTCCACGAGACCTTCCACGGTTCGGGTACTTCCCTGCAGGTAAATGTCGCCACATTTACGTCAGGCGTGACAGCCCGTGGGAAACCGAATATTTCCATACCGGCGATCAGGCGCTCTGTATTCTTCATGCATCCTGCAATGATTGCTCTCATTCCCTGAACACCAAGATAGTCCAGTACAGCAAGCGCTCCGACAACGGGAGCACCCGGACGGGTTCCGGCAAGAGTGTACTCCTGTTTCACTGATAGGTAGGGAGTTTCAATATTAAGCGAGTTGAGCATGTCCGGTCTTCGGGTGAGCAGGCAACCGGCAGGAATTGTGCTCATACCCATCTTGTGCGGGTCAACTGCGATAGTCGTTACACCTGGAAGGGAAAAGTCAAAGGGCTTGGAATGGTTCAGGAATGGAAGTACCAGACCACCAAAGGCTGCATCCACATGGAAAAAAACATCATGTGAATCTGCGATCTTTGCGAGATCTGCAATTGGGTCAACCATCCCATACTCGGTAGAACCAGCGATACCCACGAGACAGACCGTGTTTTTGTCAATCTGTTCTGCAGCTTCTCCTGTGTCCATCCGGAAATCTTTTCCAAGGGGAACAGTCCGCATCTCAAGGCAGAGAAGATCGCAGGCTTTCCTGAATGAAAAGTGAGCTGATTCAGGTACGACAACGTTGGGATACGTAATTTCTTTTTTTGAGACTTGTGCAAGACGAAGTGCCTGGATATTGGACTCGGTCCCTCCTGTTGTAGCATATCCACCTGCTTCCGGAAGGTGGAAAAGTGTGCCCAGTCGCATGATGAGGAGCTTTTCAAGTGATGCGGTACCGAGGAATAGTCCGGGATCACCGAGATTGGTTTCCATGAACATGCAATGCGCCCGCACAGCTACGGGATGCGGGATAGTGCACATAGAGCTCAAAATATAGTTATAGTCCATGTCCTCCCTTTTTTTTTGAGAGAAAAAAGTGAAGAGTTCTTCTTCAGAACAACCCTTATTCAGCATCGCGGGTTCTCGCAGCCTCAAGTATGATCTGCTTCTCCGTACGGGCAACCGCCTCGCGGATCTTGGCGATTGCGTCAATGTTTGCCGATATACTTGCTATACCATGCTCAACGAGCCAGCTTGCCATCTTCGGGTCAGAACCGGCCTGCCCGCAGATAGAGCACTCAACATTATATGCCCTGCACATCTGGATTGCATTATGGATCAGGTGAAGCACGGCAGGATGTTGCGGCTGATACATGTCAGCAACATTTTCATTGTTCCGATCAATAGCCAGCGTGTACTGGACGAGATCATTGGTCCCGAATGATGCGAACCTGATGCCAGATTTGATGAAGTCCTCGATCATGATCGCGCTTGACGGTATCTCGATCATAATTCCCAGCGTAACCTTCTCGACATCGACCCCGAATGTTTTCATCATTGCTTTCGCAGTGATAAACTCATCCGGGTGGGAGACCATGGGGAACATGATACCGAGGTTCTCATATCCTTCCTTCCAGAGGCGTTTGAAGGATTCTACCTGAAGACGGAACTGATCCGGGCTCTGGAGATCGCGCCGGATGCCACGCCAGCCGAGCATAGGATTATGCTCATGAGGCTCATTCTCCCCACCCATCATGTTCCGGAACTCGTCAGTCGGGGCATCAAGCGTCCGCACCCATACCGGTTTGCCCGGGAATGCATCGAGCACGATTTTAATGCCATCGTGGAGTTCACTGACAAAATCCTCTTCCCTGTTGTTTGCAATGAACCAGCCCGGTGTCTTGTTGAGCCCAAGGATCAGGTGCTCGATCCGGAGTAATCCGACACCATCAGCACCGGTAGCTGCAGCACGGGCTGCTGCTTCGGGAATGGAGACATTCACCTTTACACTTGTCGCGGTGATAATATGAGAGGCGGCAGCTGCCATCTGCACTACCTGGGCCGGTTTTGCCGGAATCGCGATCTCCCCTTCATATACATGTCCCTTCTCACCATCAACGGTGACCAGTTGTCCGTTTTTCAGCACACTGGTCGCAGTCTTCGTGCCAACAACTGCCGGAGTCCCCAGTTCACGGCTTACGATCGCTGCGTGGCAGGTCAGGCCCCCTTCATCTGTCACAATTGCAGCAACCTTCCGCATCGCTGGCACCATGTCGGGATTTGTCATCTTCGTGACCAGAATGTCTCCCTCTTTTACCTTTCCGGTATCTTTGACGTCCCGGATAATTACAACATTACCGGAAGCAATTCCGGGGGCAGCACCCTGGCCCTGAATGAGTATCTTTGCGTTCTGTTTTTGACCTGGCATACCTTTTACCTCTTTCCTGTTCCCAATCGTTGTAATCGGACGGGACTGGAGAATATAAATAGTCCCGTTCACAATTCCCCATTCCACATCCTGGGGGATACCATAATGGTCTTCAGCGATCTTGCCATACATGGCCAGCTTGGTTATTTCCGCGGATGATAACACCTGTGCGTCCTGCCGGGCACCTGTCACATCAACAATCTTGGTGCCGTGGTCGCCGTCAGCTATAATCTCCACTTTCTTATTCGAAATGAGTATGTCGTCAACTTTCTCCAACCGCTGGTCGAAGATATATTTATCCGGTGAAACCGAACCGGAAACAACGGCTTCGCCCAGTCCCCACGACCCCTCAATAATCGTGAGCGGTTCACCGGTAATCGGGTGGGAAGTAAACATCACCCCGGCTTTTTCTGAATGAACAAGCTGCTGTACGACAACAGCGATATTTACCGTATGATCATCAAATCCCTGCTTTGCGCGGTAATAGATCGCACGCGCCCCGTAGAGGGATGCCCAGCATTTCTGGACAGCTTCGAGGAGGGCTGCTTCCCCTTTGATATTAAGATAGGTCTCCTGCTGCCCGGCAAAACTGGCATCCGGAAGATCCTCGGCAGTAGCGCTTGATCTGACCGCTACAATCAGGTCATCCGGTGAAATCTTTTTGTAAGCCTTACGGATCTCCTCTTTTATAATTGCCGGCATCTTTGCTTTGAGCACCATGGTTTTTGCACCCTCGGCAGCTTTTTCCAGAGCCTCATTATTTTCGACATCAAGCCGTTCGTATGATGCAAAAATCTTCTTTTCAAGACCGGTCTCAACCAAAAACCTTCGGAAGGCCTGAGCAGTTACCACGAAGGCTTTCGGAACGGGGAGACCGATGGATGCCATCTCACCAAGAGAAGCTCCTTTACCCCCGACCGATATGATATCTTCCTTCCTGATCTCCTCGAGCCACAGAATATTAGGCACATCCTTCATGCTCGCACCACTTATGATCTTAATTCCCTCTTGTTTAATAATTATCATTAGCCTTTTTTTGCCGTAAATAAGGACGCGCAGGAACGGTCGGCTTTTTATTGTGCACGGGAAGGCATTTTCCATCGGTTAAAGAATAATCCTCTTTAAGTATGGTGCATATAGTATATGGGTTTTTTATGGCAAACGGAAGGGTGCTCGTCAGCGATCCGCTGGCTGAAGAGGGGCTCGAGATCCTGAAAAAGGCGTTCGACGTTGACGTCAAAACCGACCTCAAAGAGGATGAGCTCTGCAGGATTATCGGGGATTATGATGCTCTGCTGGTGAGGAGCGGTACCGAAGTGACCGCAAAGGTGATCGAAGCGGGGAAGCGACTCCGATTTATCGGACGTGCCGGTGCCGGTGTGGATAATATTGATACGGACGCGGCAACCCGCAAAGGGATTATTGTCGCAAATGCACCTGAAGGCAATACTCTTGCGGCAACCGAGCATACGATGGCAATGATGCTCTCTTTAGCAAGGAACATCCCTCAGGCGACAGCCAGCCTGAAGAAAAAGGAATGGAAGCGCTCGAAGTTCATGGGTGTCGAACTCAATGATAAAGTTCTGGGTATTGTGGGTTTCGGACGGATCGGTCGCGAAGTGGCAAAACGGGCAAACGCACTGGATATGCGATGCATTGCCTACGACCCCTTCATCTCCAAAGAGAGGGCTGCACAGCTTGGGGTGGAGATGATGTCAGTTGAAGACCTGTTCAGAATCGCTGATGTCATCACTGTTCATACGCCGCTGATCAAGGAAACAAAGCACCTCATCAATGCAAAGAGCATCGCAACCATGAAAGACGGAGTGCGTATTATCAACTGTGCCCGTGGCGGTATTATTGATGAAAAAGCGCTCTACGACGCAATCAGGAGCGGCAAGGTTGCGGGGGCGGCGCTTGACGTCTTTGAGTCTGAGCCCCCGCTGGAGTCCCCTCTTCTCTCACTTGACCAGGTGATTGTAACACCGCACCTTGGGGCAAGTACTGTTGAGGCACAGCAGAATGTCGCAATCTCGGTTGCACGGCAGTGCATTGAAGTACTGCACGGCGGTGCCGCGAAATATGTGGTGAATGCCCCGATGGTACCACCCGAACTGGCAGAAGTGCTGGAACCTTACGCCCAGCTAGCCGAGAAGATGGGGAGGTTTGCGATCCAGATTGCTCCAGGGAGGCTCGAGGCTGTTGAATGCATTTATGGCGGCGAACTCTCGGCATACGCCGGCAGCATGAAGTTTGTCACCCGGCTCGCGCTGAAAGGACTTCTCGATCCAATTCTACAGCAACCGGTAAATATCGTAAATGCGGAATTTATCGCAAAGGAACGCGGCATTACGGTGAGCGAGACGGTCACGCAGGAATCCCGTGGATTTAAAAACTTAATAACGATACGGATCAGTACCGATAAGACGAAAGAAACCGTGAGCGGTACAGTTTTTTTCAAAGGAAGGAGCCGGATTGTAGCAGTTGGCGGCTATACAATGGACATGATCCCCGAAGGCTACGTTATTGTCTCGCGGCACCTGGATAAGCCGGGGGTCATAGGACGTGCCTCCACAATTCTCGGGAAATGCAATATCAATATCGCCGGCATGCAGGTCGGGCGGATCAATCCTGGCGAAGAAGCGATCATGGTGCTGAATGTGGACAGCGAAGTACCCGAAGAAGTGATGGACGAGATTCGTTCAATGCCGGGAATCTTTACAGCGACATTTGCAAAAATTACATCAGAAAAGATCTGAATTCTTTTTTTTAATAAAAAAATGCTGGCCGGTACCGGTCATTTATTTACTGATCCCTCTTCATAAATCTTCACCGGTACCGGCAGGATGTCCGGGCGCTTGTCGGTCATGATGTAGGTGTACCCCATAACATGGACCAGATACTCCAGATACCCTTTAGCAATGTCTGATAATGCCTGGTTCCGCCGCCCGAGGATAAGGATGTGGAACCACTGGACAAACAGGCAGATGAACGCAATGATTCCATACACCCAGAGGACAATGCCGATGAGAATCCAGTAGGCAATCCGGATAAGCAGTTCAAGACGACCAGCATCAGGCTCGAACACGAAAAGTTGTCTGGGAAAACCCGTTGTATCTGTCATTATTATCAATTTACCTGTAGATCGTTGCTGGCTATAAATCCCTGCGTCTGTTTCTGACAGGGATTATCGATACCGTCCGGATATATCTCAAAAGCAGGTACACTATTTTTTAATAATAAGATGACAGATGTTATAGAGCATCAGACATCAGCGGGCTCGTGGTCTAGTTGGTTATGACGTCGCCTTGACATGGCGGAGGTCCTGAGTTCAAATCTCAGCGGGCCCATATTTTTTCGCTATTTTTAGGGTATTTCCAATTATACAAAACTAAAAAATCCATGAATGTATGGTATGCCCGGGCAGAATCCGGAGAGAAAATCAAAAAAGATACCCAAACGTTATCATGGAACATCGCCGGATGCATTCTTTCTTTTTGGTCATCCTAAAATTTTTATAAATAAATTCTATATAATCATAAACCATTATTTTCCCTGATCACGTATGGGGATTTACCATGGGAAAAAAGACGGACTGAAACTCACCGCTTATACCGGGGATCGAGCTGTCCTGCTTGCATTCGATCTGGACAAGGAACATATCGATCGTCTTGCAGGTTTTGCAATTGCAGCCACGCTACCTGATACGGAAAGGAAAAAAGGCAGCGACTATTTCCTGAAGAACCGGCTGAATTTCAATAAACCGGTAACTGCAAAAAAGCCGTTCGGTGCTGAACAGTGGACTGCGTCAGATAGCGCACCTTTCCAGACCTTTCACTGGACGCATTATCCCTCCACTGGCCCGGGACGGTACATCTATACCCTTTTTGCCATGTATTTCGAAACAGGAACGACAGTCCTGCCCGGACCATCCGTAAGCGTTGAGGTTGATCTTGTTCCTGAACATAAGGGCAACCTGGATATCGGGTTTACCCGTACCATGGTCTCCTCCCAGGCATATGTCAACAGATTTAAAAACGCTGACCTGTACCCGGAACCGCAGACCATCGACTATGACACGACGCCTTTCCAGGTGCAGTATGCATGGCTGGGTGCACATGCCCGGGAGATGCTCGTTGCATTCCTGGAAAAATGCAGGACTGATCCGGATGTCACTGTTGACGTTTTCGCGTTCGATCTCGATGAGGCGGATACTATCCGAACCCTCTGCTCCATGGGATCCCGTGTCCGTGTCTACCAGGACAACTCAGGCGATCATACCAGTGAGGACAGCGAGGAGCCGGACATGAAATGCCTGCCGAAACCAGAAAAGCGAAGGGTTGCCGTGCACGAACCAATGGCCGTCCATGCACTGAGGCAAGCCGGTGTACAGGTGAAGACCGGTCACTTTTCAGGACTCTCCCACAACAAGGTGATCATCCGGCGCCGAAACAATCTGCCGGAAGCAATCCTCACGGGTTCGGCGAATTTCACCATCAGGGGCCTGTATGTACAGGCAAACAGTATTCTTGTTTTTGAAGACAAATCAGTCGCTGACCTGTACGCACAGGCGTTTGACCAGGCATGGAACGATCCCAGAAAATTTAAAGCGTCAAAGATCGCGCTCGGATGGTATGACAGATCAGTCGGTAAAAGCCGTTTCTCCTTTTCCTTTGCACCCCATACAACTGCCTTCCCTCTTGACCGGATCGCTGATGCAGTCCGTGACGCGAACCAATCTGTGCTGTTTGCCATGATGCGGATGAGGTCTTCCGGTAAAAGCATTGATGCGATTACCGGTCTCCCTGAACGCGAAGATCTCTATTCCATGGGAATTTTACAAAAAAAAGGCGAACTCGAACTGTTCAAACCTGACGTCGGGAAACCCAATTTTACTGTGGCCTCCACTGCCCATCTTGCAAAGGATGTGCCATATCCATTTTCCAAGGAGATCGGCGGCGGATCCGGTCAGGTGATCCATCACAAGTTTGTCGTATGCGACTTCAACAGCGACAACCCCGTGGTCTTCTGCGGGTCATCAAACCTTGCAGCCAGTGGCGAGACTAGCAACAGTGATAATCTCATTGCTATATATGACCGGGATATAGCCGTGCGTTATGCTGTAGAAGCAGTCCGTCTCTACGACCATTTCCGGTTCCGCAGTCTGCGGGAAGGCAGCACCAGTGCACAACCGCTGCAACTCAAAACATCGTCAGACTGGGCCAAAACCTATTATGACCCCGGCAGTATCCGGTACCGGGAGAGAATTGCGCTTGTGGGAGGGTAGGGTAGGTGAGGAGATGGTAAAAGTATTTCGATACTGATCCTCAAAGGCATCGCAGCTCGTCGATAACTTTTGCCGCAACAGGAGTCAATCTGTAACGGACATTCCTCCCCTCCTTCGCTGATATAATAAGCCGGGCCTCACAGAGCCGGCGCGTATGCCACGATACCGTGGAACCGGTAATCGGGATAGAGTCAGGACCACAGGTACCGAAAGAAAAACTATTCCCCGGATTGATAACAATAATCGCAATACCGGAAATTATGATAGCACAGCAGACTGCAGGCAGGATCCCACGCCATGGTTGCCTGGGTAGGAACCGAAAAAGCAAAAAATCAATGGAGGCAGTTTCGTAGTTTCTGAACGAGCGTGAGCTGGTTGTTGGCTTCCTTCTGCTTCTTCTTCTCGATGCTGTCCAAAATCTCGGTAATCGGTTTTGCAAGTTCGTAGATCTTGACCGGTCTCCCTTT
Source organism: Methanoregula sp. (assembly GCA_028679185.1). Classification (GTDB taxonomy): domain Archaea; phylum Halobacteriota; class Methanomicrobia; order Methanomicrobiales; family Methanospirillaceae; genus Methanoregula. Next base: position 19,658 of record JAJRBZ010000088.1, read on the forward strand.
GTTCTCAGCCTTGTTCTCTCTGCTCCTGATCCAGCCCTGCTCCATCAGGTAAGACATTGCAATGCTGACCTCAGGCTGGCGGAGATCCGTGCCGCGTTCGATCTCACGCGATGTTGCTTCTGGAATGTTGGCAAGAAAAACCAGCACTATGGCTACATTTCTTTTTGTCCCAATCTCGATAAGGAGGTTTGCAAACTCCTCCTCCTTCTCCGTGAAATACATCACCTTCTCAGTTCTCATATATCAAATCCATACTATTTCGGAAGATTCTGATGCGTTAGCAGTTTTTTTTGAAATCTCAATGAGGTGAGGCATCAACCTTAAACGCACCAGCACCCAACAATTCGTAATAGTGGTGTCGGAGTTCTTCTTAACGTAAACTACGTTGTTCATACACCCTGCGAAGTTCATCATTCTTTTTCATCAGGTCCAGTTCTACAGTTTTCCAGTCAGTAATGTCGCGGCCGACTGACTGGTATTCAACAAGAGCGCCAGATTCATCAAAAATAGCCCGGTCACTCCATTGGTGCCATCGGATAGAACCATCGGGCATAATAATCCGGTGCTCTACAGTCCCGACGGGATGTTCACTTGTCAGCGTTGCGAAATGCGAGCGGATTAAACCTCTATCTTCTTCTGGTATTTTTGGAATGAACCTTTGACCGATGATTTCCTCTCTCTGCAATCCGAAATACCGGCAATATGCGTCGTTCACAAAATTGTGAGTTCCATCCGGTTTGAAGCGGCAGATGAATTCAGTCTGGTCCTCGACAACGTTCCGGTAGCGCTGCTCGCTCTTCGCCAGCGCCAGTTCAACAGTTTTGACATCGGTAATATCCCTGCCCACGGATTGGTATTCCACAAGGGCTCCGCTTTTATCATAGATCACCCGGTCGACCCAGCGCTGCCAGCGGATGCTCCCATCAGGGAATATGACCCGCTGACGGATGAATCCCACGGGATTTTCCGGCGTGAGGGATGCGAACATCTCCCGCACATGCTTTCGGTCTTCCAAAAAGAGTTCCGGCTGGAAGTTGTACCCGATGATCTCCTCCCGTGTCTTATTGAAATACCTGCAGTAGGCGTCATTGACAAAGACATGGGTGCCGTCAGGGCGGAACCTGCAGATGAATTCAGTCTGGTCCTCGACAACATTCCGGTACCGTTCCTCACTTTGCTGGAGCGCGTGCTGGCTTTTTATAAGATCTTTATAATTTGTCCGTAGTTCTTCTTCTACTGCAGTCAGCTGTTCATATGCAGCGTTAAGTTCATCATTCTTTTTCCTCAGGTCCAGTTCTGCAGTTTTTCTGTCAGTGATATCTTCCAGCGACTCGACGGCTCCGATGATATCCCCGTTCCGGTTTTTGATGAGCCCTGCCGTGAAGTGGAGCCATTTCCCTTCATTTCCTATCTTGGGGAAGAAATCCGTTGCTTCATATGCATCGGTGATAAGGTCGGATTTCGCATACTTGTCCACGTACCATTCCGGAATCTTATCCAATGCGTTTTCGACAAGAAGATCAGCCAGACATGGACGTTTGGAGGGATAGAAAGCCCTCCATTGTTGATCGGAACCTACCATCTCATCTGCCGCTATTCCACTGTACACAGCAAGCGCATGGTTCCAATAGAGGATTTTATGATTGCGGTCAATCACGAATTGCGGTATGGGAGATTCCTGAATGATTGCATCCAGGGTTATCTCCTTGTCTTCAAGAGTACGCTGACTTTTTGCAAGATCATCGTAACTGGTCCTAAGGTCTTCCTCTACTGCAGTCAGCTGTTCATACGCAGCGTGAAGTTCTTCATTTTTTTTCCTCAGCTCCAGTTCTGCAGTTTTCCTGTGGGTGATGTCGTGGCCGACCGACTGGTATTCGATAAGAGCGCCAGATTCATCAAAAATAGCACGGTCAATCCACTGGTGCCATCGGATAGAGTCGTCCGGCAAAATAATCCGGTGCTCTACCGTACCTATTGGATTGTTCCGGGTCAGTGATGCGAAATGCGAGCGGATTAATCCCCTGTCCTCTTCTGGTATTTTTGGAATGAACCTTTGACCAATAATTTCCTCTCTCTGCATACCGAAATACCGGCAATATGCGTCGTTCACAAAATTGTGGTTTCCATCCGGTCTGAACCGGCAGATGAACTCTGTCTGGTCCTCGACAACATTACGGTACCGTTCCTTACTGGCCTTCAACGCTTTCTCGACTTGACGTTTTTCAACCGCCAATTTGATTTTATGACTCAGTTCCCGGAATTGTGAACGGATTTCACCCCCTTTCTGCACATAATAATCTGCACCGGCATCTATTGCCTGTATAACAACTTCTTCCCGCCCTTTACCGGTAAAAATAATGAACGGGAGATCCGGATACCGGGAACGGATACTTTTAAGCAGCTCGATGCCATCCATTTCCGGCATCTGGTAATCGGAAATGATACCCTCATAATCTCTCTTTTTCAGGATATTGAGTGCTTCCACAGCAGAATGTGCGATATCGACATCAAACACATCACTTTGCTCAAGAAATTCTTTTGCCAGATCCAAGAGGGCGGGTTCATCGTCAACGTAGAGAAGGGAAATGCGATTGCAGGGCACAGACACGTTGAACACCTAGGAAAAAGCAGGAACCGGCAAATTCACCCCGTACCGATCTCGATGCCCGGATGATTTGAAATCTGATTATTCATCATAATCTTCGCATGATTCGTCGAATATTGATCGAAGGATGTGGATTTTATCGTATATAACAAAACCTGTTTATATACTATATATATTTTTTTACTTTTAGTTATCAAAAGTCCATTCAATTTATGTCCGGGTCACAATGATTATTTCCAGAAAGAAAGATTATTCCTATTATATATCCTGCATCAACCGAACAGGACCATTGATGGAGGGAGTATTCTGAACGAGAACTACTACCAGAACATAATTGGCCTTTTGAGTGATGCGCAAAAAGGGCTGACTATTGAAGAAATTTCAAAAAACCTGAACCTGAGCAGAATAACAACGACAAAATATCTTAATTCCCTCTTCGTTTCCGGTCAGGTGAATATGAGAAAAGTCGGCCCGGCGAAATTATATACACTCTCGACAAGACTCCCGTTCGACCAGATCCTCAGCCAATCGTCGGATCTCATCCTTGTTCTTGATGAAACTTATACCGTTCGTAATGTAAGCGATTCACTTCTGCTGACATTTGGAATCAGTAAAGATCGTATTAAAAACCTGGATATCAATGCAACGTTCATCGGCCCCGTTCTGATCGATCGGATCCGCGATCCCGTAAGACAGGGAATGGCAGGGAAAGCGTCTGTCGTGAATGCATGGATTCCGGTACAGAAGGAGTGGAGGGCATTCCGAATCCGTATAATCCCTCTTGTATTTGGCTGGGGAGACAAGGGAATAGTTATCATGCTTGAAGATCGGACTGGGGAGATAATGGCCCAGGAAGAAAATGCTCTTCTTGCCGATCTGGTCAATGCCTCGCCGGCTGCCATTACCGTTCACGATTTTGAGGGGAATTTTTTATATTCGAACAAAAAAAATCTCGATTTTCATGGATATTCACTCAGCGAGTTCCTTGATCTGAATCTTTCCCACCTCAACAATCCAGAGTCTGCAAAATGCATTGCCGAACATATGAAGGGCCTCAAAAAAACCGGTGAGGCAACATTTGACGTCATTCATTTCCGAAAAGATGGCCAGCAAATTCCGCTTGAGGTCCACGCAAAGATCGCCCGGTGGGGAGACAGGGACGTAATCATCAGTATTGCAACAGATATATCTGAGCGAAAACGGGCAGAAAGAGAATTGCGTGAATCCGAACACAAATTTGCTACCGTTTTTCAGAGTAATCCGGTTTCTCTTACAGTCGTTTCGGCAACCAATGGTGTATTTGTCGATGTCAATGACACTTTTTCGATACATACCGGGTATTCGCGGGAAGAAGTGATCGGTAAAACATCAGAGGAACTGGGAATTTTTGCTGATAATACTGCATATGCACAAATGGTCTCTCTGCTCCTGGACCAGCGTCAGGTACAGGGCATGGAATTACGGTGCCGGATAAAAACCGGTGAAGTCCGGACCTGCCGGTTTTCATCCGGTGTTATTATGATGGGCGATAAGCCTCACATCCTCTCTACGGTAGAAGATATTACGGAACGCAAGAATACGGAGTCGGCGTTCCAGGCCATGGTCACGAGCATGGTGGGAACGACCGGCATAGATTCGCTGGACCGGATAACGGAGAGTATCAGCACCTGGCTGGAGGCGGACTGTATCATTATCGGGGAAATCACCCCGGATCGGAAACGCGTGCAGGTGCTCTCCATGCTCCTTGACGGCAAAAGAATTACGGATTATTCCTACACCCTGAAAGGGACACCCTGTGAAAATACCGCGGAGAAAGGATTCTGTATGTATCCGGACAATGTCCGCAAGCTCTTTCCAAAAAGCAGGGACCTTCGCGAGTTCAATATCCGGGGCTATGCCGGGACACCGCTGCGCAATTTTGAAGGGCAGGTAGTAGGGGTCCTCTGTATTTTGACGCGAAAACCTCTCAATCTGCCGCCTTCTGCCCGGGAGATCATCGACATCATCGCCGTAAAAGCGGCTGCCGAGATCGGGCGCAGGAATGCCCTGGAAGCCTTGCACGAGAGCGAGAGAAAGTTCCGGACTATCTTCGAGAACAGCCCATACCCCATCGTGATCAACAGTTACCCGGATAATAAATTCCTGGAGGTCAATGCAGCGTTCTTAAAGAGCAGCGGGTATACGGAAACAGAAATCCTGGGAAAGAACCCCGTAGAGCTGGGATTGCTTTCCCTTATGGACTCAGCCAGTCTCGCCGCACGCATGTTAACGGTGGGCAAACTTGAGAATGTACCTCTGGCCTTGACGGGGAAGGGGAGCAGACGTTTACATGTCCAGTTCTCTGCCATCCCGGTTACGATCAACAACCGGCCTGCCATCGTGACCGTGACAGCGGAAGTAACAAAACTGAAACGGGTTGAGGAAGCGCTGCACCAACAGAACCTGGTGCTTGAGACGATAAACCAGCTCGCCCTTGAATTCGCATCCCTGCCCAAGGGCAAATCCGTTCCGCAACAGGCAGTAAAAAAGCTCATGAAGTTGTCCGGGGCAGCCATGACCCTGTTCTCCGTCTATGATCCCTCTGACCGCACGCTGCAGGTAACCAATTTCGAGATTGCACCGGGTAAACTTGAGAAGATCATCCGGCTGCTGGGGAAACAGCCGGGAGATGTGAAAACACCCGTCAGTACAGATATGTATCAGGAGATGGTCAGCACTATTATAGGAAGAAGAAAGACACTGACGGAAGCCAGTTTTGGCCAAATCCCCCCGTTAGTCAGCATGAGGATCCAGAAGATGATGAGTATCGATCGTTTCATTGGTATTGCATACGTCATTGAGGGGAAGCTTTATGGTACATCTCTGCTTGCAATGAAACCCGGTCAGCCCAATCCGTCAACAGAACTTCTGGAATCGTTTGCCCATATCGTAGCGATATCGCTCCGTAGGGATCGTGATGAGCTTGGTACCTGAAGGACAGGAATATTTTATACGGTGATGTTGTCATCAACAAGCGGAGGATCAACAATTAAGAGGTTCCAGCAAAAGAGTTCCTCTTCCAGCCCACTAAAAAAGGATTTCGGCGAACTAAAAAAAGGAGACTGGCAGATGGCTTCATTAAAATCAAGATAGGTAATGGTATACCTATTTTAATCTCCTATAGTGAAACTGAGTAAAATAAGCCCTATACGGGCTCCGTTTCTTATCCTCCTCCACCCTTCTCATATTAAAAAACCCGTAAAACCGTTTTTTTCAGTTCGTGTGGAGAATATGCTCAATAATTGCTCTGTTTACCAAAATACGGCAGATTTGCACCCTCGCCCAAGGGCCATCAAAGGCCCTTAAATCGTGCCGGTTTTTGCCACTTATTTTACCCCATCCGGACCCTCAAAACCCTGCCAGAACGTGAATATGAGGTTCGTTTTCTCCGACGAAGGGCTAAAAAAAAGAGTTCCCTGCTCGATCCCGAACCCACCTTGCAACACTTGATATACCATAATCTCACGTGATCTTTCTATGGATATCGGAGCACTACTCTCGGACTCATTTACCTATGCACAGGAAGCGCTCGTAGGAAAATGGACACGGTGGGCGATCTTCATCCTCTTCGCCCTCCCGGTCTCTCTCATCCAGTTCACCTTCGATCCGAAGACTATCATGACTGGCACCGCGATGAACTGGGACGCAATCCCGTGGGGCCGGATCGCTCTCGTTGCCGGCCTCGGTTTCATCCTCTCGTTCTTCATCTCGGGTTATGTTGTCCGGATATACCGGGGAGTAAAACCGGCTCCCGACTTCACCGGGTGGACAGACCTTTTTGTCGATGGCGTCAAGCTCGCTGTCGTCTGGCTCCTCTGGTTCCTGCCCCTCGTCATCGTGATGGCAGCGGTAGTTGCCATAGCGGTCATAAGTTTCCTTTCAGCTCCGGCAGCCGGGCCGAATATCACCCTCCTGCTCCTTGTGCTTCTGCTCCTTCTCGTGGAGTTCGTCCTCATGGTGATCGTCATACTCTTTGGGATCCTCGGTGCAGTCCGGTTTGCCCGGACGGGAAGCATCCGGGAAGGGATCCGGTTCTCGGCGATCCTTACAACGATCAGGACCATGGGATGGCTGTCGTATATCCTTCTCCTCATCGGGTTTGTCATTGCCTCGGTTATCTATATGATTATAACGGGTATCCTGTCGTTTATCCCTTTCATCGGCTGGATCCTCGTCCTCATCATAAACCCGGTCTTCATGATCTTTACCGCCCGGTACTTCGCGCTCGTGTACGACCAGGGAGAACCGCAACCGGTCCCACCGGCACCGGTAGTATAATCAACTCATTTTTTTCCACCAGCAGGAGGGCAAAAAAACATGATAACAGCCCACCACCCCCGCCATGCCCTGCTTAGGAAAGCGAACCTGGTCTCCTTTGGTGTTATCTGCATCAGGTGCGAGAATCCTATTCAGAGGAGAACAGTGAAAATACTACCGTTCCGGATCCAGACCATCTCACGACCGATCTCAAACGCGTGTATGCACAGCTGATACGTGAATGGCTCACCTACATGGAATATCTCCGGAACCATTACCCATACCTCTTCAGCCTTGCGATGCGAAAAAATCCGTTCGATGTTACGGCTTGTGTGGTCATAAAGGACTAAGAGGATACCGGAACAATCAATTTCAGCAGGAACCGGAACGCGGTTAAACTACAGGAAGGCGTATCCATTAATTCCTGTAGCCATTTCTGGCTTTTTTAAAATTGCTGTGCATCATCTCCCCTGATCACACCCTGTCCCTACGTCAGGTTGCAGATGATTACACTGATCTCGGCCGGCAGGACGCCGTTTGCACAAAGATATCCGATAATTACATCTGATCCGAGTGCGATTCCAAGACACCCGATAAGGGTTCCTGCCAGTATCCCGAAAAATACAAGATGATCCTCAAGGCCGAGCAGTTTTCCTGCAATTGAACCCCTGATCCCGCCGCTCCCGAAAAAAGGGACCATTACCATCAGAGCAATCGCAAGAAAATCCAGACCGGCGAGCCAGCGATGGCGGGTTATTACCAGTTTCATTTTTTCTGTCGTGCTCACGAGAATGCCGCCAAGATAAGGGATTTTGTATGCAAGATCAAAATTCAGGGCCATGAAAATGCCGGTTTCAATATCGATCATCGCTATGGCGAGTGCCATATAGTACCAGGGAACACCAAGTGCAATCCCCAGAGGAATGACCGTTTCTTTCCCTGCAGGAGGAAGAATGTACGTGACCATGAGCGCGGTCACCGTCAGAAAAAGATTATACGGCAGCGTTGTATACATCACCGCCAGATGGAGGATAAGCACAAAAACGGGAATGAGGACAGCTATCACCCGATACGGTACATTTTTTAGTAAACTTACTATATTCATTTCTCTTCACGCCTGATTCGGGATTTCTTTGGATATGAAGGTTATGTGTTCTGTTCTTTCGATTCATCCCTTGTCTGTGATCCTGGATATGATCTGCTTGTACTTCTGCTCTTATTAAGGGAACCTGGTATAAACGCCGGTCTCAGATTTCAATCAGTGTCTTGGTGAGGCAATCCATAAAAATTCTTTCGGAACGATTGAAGTTACTTTTGGGACGGAGGAATTTTAAAAAACGAACCTTCCTCTTTTTCGGTTATCAATGAATACACGTTGACCTAAAAGAGGTCGTGAGATTGTTCATGTGAAATGGGCAGCAGGAAGAGACGCACAGGCGGAGGATTGGAAATATCCCGCCGGTTATCAGGACCGGACACTGGAACCCTGATCCTGTCTGTTTTATTAAGAGCAGGGCATTGATGGCCAAACATTAGTATTATATCATAGCTCGTGTAAACAGAATTTTCTGATTTTTCTGATAATTATAAATATGAAGAAAATTTAACATTATTATAAGAATTGAAATGACGAAAAAGAAATCAGTTGGAGAATGGGGTAATCAGGAGGAGTCAGCCTGTGGCTGCAGCACGGACACGGGGTGTAAGGTAGAAGCGGTATTGAGCATAGACGATCGCGGTCAGATGGTGCTCCCAAAGGATGTGCGTGAAAAAGCCGGTATCCGAACCGGAGACAAGCTTGCCCTGATCAGCTGGGAAAAGGGCGGTTCGATCTGTTGCCTTGCACTCATGAAAGTCGAGAACCTCAACGATCTGGTCAGGGACGTTCTCGCCCCGGTACTCGAGCACCAGGGTTAGAGGGGGTCAAAAGCAGACTATGACAGATACTATCTCGTCAGGAAGATCCTGTTGTGGACCTTCCTGCTGCAGGGCAGAAAACACATCAGAACCTGAAATCCGCACTACCACCAGTATAATTACGCCCGCAAACCGTCTTGAACACTTTCTTGCCCGGTGGGGAGTGAACCGGATGGGCCACCGGGTGGAACCAGGGCTGTACCGGCTCGGCGACCCGACACCGGATTCGGAAGTCTTTGCATCGGCAAACTACACCCTGAGTTTTGATGCGCTCAGGTCAGCGCTCGATGGCAGGAATGCATGGATCCTTGTACTGGACACCAAAGGAATCAATGTCTGGTGTGCTGCAGGAAAGGGAACATTCGGGACTGACGAACTTATCCGGCGTATCGAATCCACGGGTCTTGCAGGTGTCGTCCGGCACCGGAAGATTATCCTCCCCCAGCTGGGAGCGCCAGGGGTTTCATGGCAAGAAGTGGTCCGGAGATCAGGGTTTATGGTTGAATATGGACCGGTGCAGGCACGTGATCTCCCGGCATTTCTTACAACCCACTCAGCTACTGCGGAAATGCGGAAGGTCGAGTTCCCGCTCCGTGACCGGCTTGTGCTTATACCTGTAGAGCTGGTACATGTTGTTCTCCCGGCAATCGCAGCAGCGATTGTCCTCTTCTTCCTTGCCGGCCCGACCAGTTCACTGGCAGCGATCGCCGCTGTTTTAGCGGGCACCGTACTTTTCCCTGCCTTGCTGCCGTTTATTCCTACGAGTGATTTTTCCACGAAAGGGTTCATCATGGGAACAATTGTTGCTGTTCCGTTTGCGGTTTCATTTTCAACAGAACCTGTACTTCCCTTCTGGGCAAAAATACTCGCAGCGACAGCACCGCTTCTTATCATTCCGGCCGTGACTGCATACCTTGCCCTCAATTTTACCGGCGCAACTACCAGCACTTCAAGGACCGGGGTAAAAAAAGAAATCTTCAGGTATATCCCGGTCATGGCACTCATGGCAGGGTCCGGGATCACTATCGGAATTCTTCTTGGGGCAAGCCGTTTTATGGGGTTGATCTGATGTTTGATTCCTATACTGATACTACACTGAAGTTTTATCCTGACCGGTGTATCAACTGCCTGCGCTGCACCCAGGTCTGCCCTCATGGGGTCTTTACTCAGGGAAATGACCATGCAGAACTCGCTTACCCGGCATCATGCATGGAGTGCGGTGCCTGTGCCCTCAACTGCCCGGTTCAGGCGATTACTGTACAAAGCGGAGTGGGGTGTGCGTGGGCAATGATCTCGGCTGCGCTCAGGGGTAAGAATATGGACAGCTGTGAATGCAGCTGTGGTGGAGGAGAGGATTCCTGTTGCGGACAACAGGAAAAAAAAGCTCCTCCCTGCTGCTGACATCAGGAAGCAGAAAAGAGCTACAATAATCCGGCAGAGTAAATACCATTTTTTTATTGTTACTCATTCTTATCTTTAAAGCAGGAGAGGTTTATATCCTGCATGAACCGCCATGCTTTTGGTGATAGTGCTGGTGGTACTCTTCTGCGCGGTAAAATTCCGGAGCCGGCAGGATTACAGTCATTATTTTGCCAAACCTGAATACACCTGACACTTCCATTACCTCCTTTGATTTTCTCGCGATTTTTCCCTGTTCTGCATCGTGATAGAAGATCACGGAGCGATAATTTGTGCCGATATCCGGGCCCTGGCGGTTCAGTTGTGTCGGGTCATGTACCGACCAGAATATATCGAGCAGTTGTTCGTAGCTGACCATTTGTGGATCATAGGTTACCTGGACAACCTCTGCATGCCCGGTCTTACCTGTGCAGACGTCTTTGTATGTTGGATTTTTAAGCGTTCCGCCCATGTACCCGACCTCCGTTGAGATAACACCTTTTACGGTGCTGAATGCAGCCTCAACACCCCAGAAGCACCCCGCACCAAAGGTCGCTTTTTTATAGGTATCCGCGTTTCCTGCCATTCTTTTTTCTTCCAATATGCCTTTGAATCTCAGGCTCTTTTAGATTCTTTGTTTCCTGGCACCCTTTACTGCAATTACCTCTTTATTGGTAAAAACCACTATTTTTAGTATGAAACGATTGTACCGCCCAAAAAATGAACGAATGCTTGGGGGCGTTTGTGCGGGTCTCGGTGAATATCTTGATGTTGACCCCATGGTTATCCGGTTGATCTGGGTGGTAGTAACCGTCCTGTCTGTTGGGACGGGTATTATTATTTATATTCTTGCATGGATTATCATCCCCGAAGAAAACACGGGCGGAGATTCACCCACCTCAGTACATTGAGAGGATCCGGGTAAAATTTCATCAGTAATCAGTTCATATCTTTTTAAACAGGAACCAGGATGAAGATACTTTTTGTTGTCTGTGGTGAAGGGCTCGGGCATGCGTCCCGGTGTCTCCATCTTGGTCATTACCTGCAGCAGCAGGGTCACACCGTCCATTTTGCCGGATACGGGAAATCATATACATTCATGGAACAGCACATGTGTGGTAACCTGCACCGGGCATACCGCGAAGTGTGTCTGGAAGGAGAGAACGGATTTTTCAGTCTGAAAAAGACCCTCTGGTGTTCAAAGTGGATCCTTTTTGCTATGCTGCGATCTGCCCTGACTGTCCGGCGCCTCATTCACGAATATCATTTCGACTGTGTGGTGTGCGACACCATGTACGGCGGCGTGCTTGCGGCAAGAATCGAGAAAACGCCGGTTGTTTTCATTACAAACCAGAACCACTTCAACGGGCCTCATGGGGCAATCAACCCGGTCTGGCAGGTTTTAAATGGTATTATCGGCAGGTATATCAGATTATCCGACCAGATAATCGTCCCCGATTACCCAGCGCCGGATACTGTCAGTGAATATAATATTGTTGTGCCAAAGGGAGAAGAAAACCTGTACGCATTCACCGGGCCATTTATCGAAATTGATACGGAACGGTATACCTGTGCGCAGGAAACTATTTTCACCAGTTTTGGGGGGGAACCATATAAACTCCCTATGTACGAGATGTTAAAAACCGTCGCTGATCGGCGTAAAGATCTCCTTTTTGAGGTTTTTTATACCGGGCCGGTCTTGCCGGATTCTTCGGAAAATTTTGTATCTCATGGGTATGTCCCGAACCTTTACGTGCACCTCGCAAGAGCAAAAATTGCGATTGTGCACGGCGGACTTACCACGCTGCACGAAGCACTGATCTTTGGAAAACCGGTCCTGATCATCATGGATCCGAATCACCCGGAACAGCAGAACAATGCAAAAAAGATCATGGATATGGGAGCAGGTACATCTGTCGATGGGAGAAATGTTACACCGGACGAGCTGGAGAAAAAAATTGCCGAGACGATGAAATGCTGTCCCTTACCCTTCCATATAGTTCACCGTGCGATCAATGGCAGGAAAAATGCTACCAAAATCATCATAAAGGCTGCAAACCGCAGGCAAACTTAATGTTCTCAATCTGATGTACTGTTCATACGGTGTGTACTATGCCGGCTCTAGGCGAAATAAAAATCATAAAAATCGAAGACGAACTCCGGATATGCCCCGGCTGCGGATATGAATACGGTTTCCATACTTCGTTTATCAGCGCAAATGCAAACAAAGAAGATCCCGTAAAATCCACACGCGAACTCTACCGTGTGATTCTGATCTGTCCTGAATGCGGTGCCCGCTATGATATAGGCTGGAAGATCCCTGCATCTGAATGGGGAAACCGTATTGTAAAGACTCCGGCCATTCAGTTAACGAAACTGTAAACCACTACACATATCATCGCATGAATGCGCCAATACATACCTATTTTGCTGAACAG
>JAJRBZ010000089.1 GCA_028679185.1 Methanoregula sp.
CTCTGGCCGGCCCATCAGTTCTCTATGCAATGCTAGCGACGGCAATGGGTTTTCTTGCGATGTATATATCCCCGCTGCCAATGATCCGGAGCTTTGGAATGGTCTGCGTAATCGGTGTTATGTCCTGTTATTTTGCCGCAATTATTCTTGTCCCGACAATTGGTATATTGATAAACTACAAGGCAAAGGATGAATCCCTGCATGAAGCCCGGTCAGGAAAGAAACAGGAGCGGTATATTAACCAGTATAACCGGTTTCTTGGCACAGCAGTAGCAAAGGTCGCAAATAATCCCGTCCCGGTTCTTCTCGTTATCGGCCTGATTGCCATTATCGGATTCCAGATGGATGACCAGATTATTGTTAATACCAATGAGGATACTTTCGTGCCCAGGGACATGCCCGCGAAGATCTATCTGGACAAGGTAAGCCGGGCAATGGGTTCGGCTGCCTCCACGCCGATCCTTATCAGGAGTGAGAACGTTCTCTCGGTCGATACCATACAATGGATGATAAATTTCCAAGAGTATGAAGGGTCACACAACCCAAAAATCACCGGGTCTCACAGTATCGCCACTTCCATTCTGGAGTATAATAATGGAAAAATGCCCGAAACAAATAGCGAGATTACTGCCGTCGTATCCCGGATCCCGGAGGAAGTGAAGAAACGTTACGTTGACGGTAAGACTCATGCGGTAATTGAGTTTTCGACAATTGATATGGAGAATGAGGCAGGCATTTCCATGATGGACCAGATGAGAAAAGATCTTGAGTGGAACAAACCTCCTATCGGGACTTTGGCATCGGTGACTGGTATGGGAGAGATGTTCTCCAACCTTATCCGGGAGATCCGGCAGGGTAAAATGCTGATGACCATCCTCGGGTTTGGCCTGATATTCGGTTTCCTTCTTTTCGTATACCGTAAGGTGGTTAAAGCTGCAACCCCCCTCATCCCCATTATGCTGATTGTGGGCTGGAACGGCCTGATCATGTACCTGCTGGGAATCGATTACACCCCGCTCACCGCAACCCTTGGTTCCATGTCTGTTGGCGTGGCATCTGAATATACCATCCTGATAATGGAACGCTGTTACGAGGAACGAACCAGTGGGCTTGAACTCATTCCTGCAATCCAGACCAGTGTCCAGAAGATCGGTATCGCGATTACCATATCTGGTATGACAACGGTTTTTGGTTTTGCGGCCCTGATGCTTTCAACCTTTGGCATCATCAGCAACTTTGGTCTGGTAACGGTAATTTCTGTGTTTTTTGCTCTTATTGGCGCAATTATTGTCATGCCAGCCATTCTTGTGCTGGCCGGCCGGTTTGAAAAAAAACCTGAAACGGGCTGGCATTCCGGTAAAAATCATTAATCAGAGGAACTTTTTTTGTTTTTTCCTGCCGCAGCTGATCACCGAGTCATTGACACGAGCAAAAGCATGATATAACTCTGGCTCTTACTTTCTGCTATGCAGTCCAAGTTTACGATTATTATTATAGCTCTCCTCTGCGGAGCAATTGTTGTTGCCGGGTGCACAAGTACCCCACCTTCGCCATCTGTAACTACACCTGGTTCCGTCTCACCGGCAGGAACCGGAACCACTGTCAACCCGTCAGGTGCAAGTCTGACCACCGTACCAACTGATATAGTTCCCGGTTCCAACCAGGTTACGGTCGATGTGGGAGTGAAGGATTATCTGGGTAATATCGAGGTGATTTACCAGGGAGGCATGGGACAAATCCATGTGAAAAAAATAACTGCAAAAATTACCCGGGCAGATGGACAGACCAAAACAGCATTACTGGAAAACAAGAAAGGATTTTCTGTCGAACTGGAAGGCACGAAACAGACAGATCGTGTCGAAGTCTGGGTAGATATGGATAACGGGGAAACATATAAAATAAATGATGTGCTCAGGGAGTATCGTACACGGTAACTGATACCTGTGCGATTATTCCATCATCTGTCTTTTTATCTGCCCCTGTACACCAATGAACGGAAATCTTTACCACCATGAGGGTTAACTGGCGGCAGATCCATGCAGCACGAAACTCGTATGCAGTACTCTCTGCGGCATGCAGGGAGGAAGGGTTCATTTTTAACGTGGTTGACAAACCTGAAGATGATGTGACCTGCTACAGTCTCAATTCGGTAAACGAATCCGTGTACAGAGATGAGATTTCTGCTTCTGACTGCATCACCATTATTGGAGGCCCGCACGCCTCAGCGTGTCCCCGTGAGGTAGCAAAATACGCTGATTATGTAATTGCCGGAGAAGGAGAATTCACTCTTCCCAGATTGCTTGCATTGATAGAACGTGGCGATGATGGGAAAATTCCCGGTGTGGCAACGGGCAATTTTTATGAACCAGCCAATTCCTGTGTATGGCTTGATGCATATCCGGCATTTTCCGAAAAACAGGGATATGTGGAGATAAGCCGCGGATGTCCGTTTTTCTGTGGGTACTGCCAGACACCGCACATTTTCGGGCACTGTATACGGCACCGTTCAATCGATTCCATTGCCAGATATGCAAGCAGGTATGAACATGCACGGTTTGTGTCGCCCAATGCATTTTCTTACGGATCGGATGGCATTCATCCACGATGGGAAAAAATTGAACGCCTTTTTCTAAAAATGAAGAATGCAATCTATTTCGGCACATTTCCCAGCGAGGTGCGACCGGAGTTCATATGCGAGGAATCACTATCACTGATTTTAACGTACTGCTCTAATACAAAACTTCATTTCGGTGCACAATCAGGAAGTGATCCTGTGCTTGAAAAGATTCACCGGGGACATGCGGTTGACGATGTTATCCATGCAGTCGAACTCTGCAGAGAATTTTCGATTACTCCTGTTGTAGATTTCATTGTGGGTTTTCCATTCGAGACCGATGAGGACCAGAAACTTACCATGAACCTTATAGAATGGGTTGCACGGTCCGGAAAGGTGCATGTGCACCGGTTTATCCCTCTTCCCGGTACTCCGCTTTCCGGAACAACCGCGCGTTCACTCCTGCCAGAAACCGAAAAAATCTGCGGAAAACTCGCTTTGTCGGGTAAATTAACAGGTTCATGGAACGATCCTGAGATAAGGTTTTTTAGACGCCCTTCAAATGATATACCATGAAAGATGTGCTATTGATAGCAGATCTCCATGGTCAATTCGGTAAAATTGATTCATTTCTGGATTTAAATCCGGAAGCGGTATTTATTGCAGGCGATATCACCAATATGGGTCCGGTTGACGCGGTCGATGACGTGCTCTCACGCATCGATGTGCCGTGTTTTGCAGTGCCCGGCAACTGTGACCCGCGTGAGATCATCGAAACTCTCGAACACTCCGAAACGGTTTGTCTCCATGGTTGCCAGATTAATCTGGGAAAGTTAACGATTGTAGGTCTTGGAGGATCAAATCCCACGCCATTTGGTACACCGTTTGAAATGACCGACAAGCAGATAGATGATATATTGCATCGTGCAATGAAAAAGATGGAAAAAACCGTACACAACGTTCTTCTGACTCATACGCCTCCTTTTGAGACGCTCGATAAAATTAATGGTGAACATGTGGGCAGCCAGAGTATCCGGCGACACATGAAGTCATTTGACCTTGTCTGCTGCGCTCACATCCACGAACAGCGCGGTGTCATGGATATTGATGGTGTAAAAATTATCAACCCCGGTGCCGCAATGGACGGTTATTGTGCAATGCTCCACTTTGGAACAGAATCCCGGGATATCAGGGTTGAATTGCTGACCGTTTAGACAGCAGCATTTCCAGATAAGAGGTAAGGATCGGCTCACCCTGAATGGAAATTTCTTTTGAGATTTTTTCAATATGTGCCGAAACTTTTGCATCATCCTTGTCTGCCATTACTTCGATTTCTACAAAGGTTCCTAATTCATCAACGGTGTCAAGTGAAATGGATGCATCGCCAAGCCTGTAGTTTTCACGCCACTTGTTCAGCTCTGCGGTTTTTGAAAAACCGAGCCGGTCCAGCATCTTTTCAAAGATCTCCCCGGAATCGACAGCAATATTGAGCTCTTCGCGTGCCTTTAGGCCGGATGTTTTAATTTTAGCTCCCTTGTACGTAACAACTGCATGATCGTTTGTATACCTGACCCGTACAGCTTCATCAGTTACGCTAAAATCGCGATAGGGTGCATTGTAATACACATCATGCTCATGGACCCTGCCGCAAAACTGTGCATTATGCTCAATTAGCTGTTTCCGCACGGGATCGAGCGGGAAAACCCTGACCTTCAATTCAATTTCAAGCATGAATCCTGCCACACGTTTATCTGTTTTCATTGCAATTTAATATAGTCAGGTGAATCATGGCAATAAAAGAAGGAGATTTTATTAAACTCAGTTATTCCGGCAGTGTAGGCGAAAATATTTTTGATACAACTGATGCTGCAGAAGCAAAATCTGCTGGCATTCACAGCCCGGAAGCCATTTACGGCCCGGTCACGATTTGTGTCGGCCAGAAACATGTTATTCTGGGTCTGGATGAGGAACTTGTGGGCAAGAACGTTGGTGATTCTGGAGATGTTGTCGTTACTCCAGAAAAGGCCTTCGGCGACCGCGATCCCAAACGTATTCAGTCATTCCCGAAGAGCCAGTTTAAGGAAAAACCGGTCCGCGGTAAATCCGTAAAGATGGATGAAATGGGTGAAGGGACAGTTATTGATGTCATCGGTTCGAAGGTAATCGTTGATTTCAATCCACCACTCGCTGGACAGACACTATCGTACCACTATACGATTGAAGAGGAAGTTACTGATCCGCTCGAGCAGCTCAAAGGACTTGTCCGGCTGTATGCCGGCCGTGAAATGGAGATTGCATTGGTCGATGGAAAGGTCTCCATTACGCTACCCCCGGGTATCAACTATGATCGCCGGTGGCTTCTCTGGCGAGGAAGGATCATCCACGAAGGGTTCGAGCTGATCAGGGATATTTCAGAAATCATCTTTGTTGAAACCTTCAGGCGGCCTGAAAAGAAGGAAGAATAGTCCAGGCATATTTTTTATATTTTTCCCGGGATTTTTACAGCAGTATTATGAAAGATATGCAAAAAGGATCCATGATTCCAGAGCAGCATAATGCAACTCAAACGCAAAGAAAATTGAATAAACGATTTTTTAAAATATTCCTTTGGTTCAATCACTAGTATGAATAAAAATGTGTTGCTGGTCTTTGGGCTGGTAGTTCTCCTTATCGCATGTGTTCTTGGTACGGGATGCACAGATAATTCCAGCGCGGCAAATACAACCCCGCAAACAGGTATTGTGACGTCTGCTGTATCTACAACTCCGCACTATATAAAAGGAGATATTGTCAGGAATCCGAATGCAACTTATGAAACAGCGTGGTTGATTCTGGGATATAATTCTTCCACTGATTCCTACCAAAGGGCGCTCATTTATCCCAATGTGGATGGCAGCTGGGGTTATCGCAGGAATTCAATTACTGATACGGTAACCAGGACTGTTATGGAAAAAACAAATACAGAAAAAATCACCAATAAGCCCCCTTCCTCAATCGCAATACGGCAACCAACGGTAGTTACTACAACGACAACTTCGTC
>JAJRBZ010000012.1 GCA_028679185.1 Methanoregula sp.
CTGCATTGATCGGATTCTCGGTAAGGTAATCAGTCCATGCCCGTTTCCCGGAATGAAGGGAGTATCCCAGCAACGATCGGATACGCGGACTGGCGTGCATCAGGATATGATTCGCTGAATGGGAATAGTACATCCGTTCGCCGCTTTCAACGATAAGCATCAGTTCGTCGTCTTTCTTTTTGACAGCCTTCAGCTCCTGCCGGATCCGGGTGATGTCGCGCCCGGTCGCAACAATTGACTGTACTGAATTCCTCTCTCCGACAATGGATTTTGCAGACCAGCTGATACACCGTACTCCTTTTGGTGTTTGTATCCACTGCTCAACCGTACAGGAAAACGGGTGACGGAAGAGCTTAACCATCTGTGTTGCGATCACATCCGAATAACGTTCACTGGTTACCGGCATAAAAACGCTGCCAATGAGGTCCTCTTTTGACCTGCCGACAGTATCACAATATGCAGTGTTTACATAAAGGAGACGTCCTTCTGGACTGAACATGACAACGAGATCCTGCTGATGCTCAACAAGATCCCGGTAAAAATTCTCCGTCTCTGCCGTGATTGTCACCCCATTATGGGCTGTTGAAAAAGGTGTCTCCAGGTTAAAAAAGGAGACTCCAGCTTACCTAAAGATCATCTGTTGCAGGACTATTAATGTTGAACGATATGTTCAAACCGGGGTTTTAAAAAGATATCATACCGTTGCTGAGATACGCCGCTGGTCAAGGGTGACTCTTCGCATCTTCTGCGGCTGTGGTGTCTCCGGTATTTTCATGATAAAGGCAAACCGTTCTTTGCCGTATATCACGCTTCCCAGGGCACGCAGGGATACCGTGAAATTGCCCTCATTGAAGATATCAATATTCAGGGCTTTGCCGGATACCGAGATCTGGGCAAGTCCCCGGGTTGCCCCGAGATAATAATTCCAGTTATGCGTAATGTCTTCGACCTGTACAAAGACGTGGCCGGATATAGCCCTTGCCAGGTCGGAACGCCGTATAGCATACCGGACGGAAAGAATATGCAGTTCGACAATATCATGCATATTTCCATCACTGTCGAACGCTTTGTATCCTGCCCGCTGGAGGTACCCTGCTTTTTCCATATACCTGACCACCTTTCTGTCGTACAGGACGTTATGCAAGAGGGTATATAATCCATCAGTCTGCGCGGGGCGAAAGTGATCGATCGATGGAAAGGCAGGCAGGTGCGTCATGAAACCTGATCCTGGTACTAGTAAACTATTTCCGACGGTCCATGCAGGCATTCAATGTATCCTCGATAAAAGAGAGGCTGCCGCTGATACCGGCTACCGCGTGAGGGGCGAGTTTTATCGTTCCTCTGACCGGAGGTGTAAGTCCGACAAACGCCCGTTTCGGATCCACGGATCGTTCGAACGAGGATCCTATGATAAGATCCGGATTGTAGTGCCGGATTAGTTCCTTTACCTTCGAAAACCCATGAACATGTCCGATATGAAAAGATGTAGCCCCGGGTTCGTTTCGGGAACCGATATACTGGATATCTGCATCAAGATAGTGCTTCAGGGTATATGCTGCAAATGTTGCGTACGAAAACCCTGAAAATATCACCGTATGCGGGGGATCGAACCTGCGAAGAAATTTGTCACATGCCCGGACAATTCTCTCATCTTCACGCTCAATTTCTTCAAGAACCGGACCAGGATCGGCTTCAGAAAAGAGAGATCCAATCCTGGTAAAGGTTGTTTTTAATTCCTCAAGCCCGAGCGTACCGCCCAGCCGCTCACCGACACTGCTCGCAAAATCCTCGTTTGTCCCTATCGTACAGGCCGCAGCATTACCTACCCGTTCGAGCCTGTCCGAGCAAAAAATGGTGCCAACGGGTACTGAAGCATGAGCGAGCAACCGGCTGATTTCCCTTACGTTACCACCGGAGTAAGGATCGAAAAGACATGCCCCGTCAATATTTATCCCGGGTGTATCCGGATCAACAGATGGAACCAGGGCAAAAAGCGCCTTCTGATACCCTGTTTCAACATCTCCGGAAAAACCCGGACTGTCAACAAGAAGTACATCATAGTCCCTGAGCATCGAGCGGATATCCTCACCAAGTATCGCTGGAACACAGGTCATGACTACAGCGATCTTTTTACCATCTCCCGATAGTTCTTCGAGGACTTCGTGAAGTCGCTGTTCTGACCCGAAAATCACCTCATTTTCCAGGATGAATGTGCCCTTGAGGGGGGCATGAAGAAGCGTGGCGGGATAATAGTAGCATCCGCTTGAGCCATGGATTACGACCGTGACACCCTCAAACCCTGAAAGACATGCAGCTGCACCACTCATCGCACACGGCCAGAGAGGGTTTTCACACTCAGGCATGAATTGCACGCCTCCAGCGGTGGAGCATATGCCTGATCCCGTTTGTCCCTACAGGAGGTGAGACCTGAAGCGGAACCCTGCAACCGTCATGGCCTATCGTGATATCGAGATGTCCTGCAACTTCATGCGCAACGAGGAATGTATCGGAAGCCATACCGGGAGGATCGAACATAACCGAAGTACCGGCAATGTCTTCAAATTCAATAAGGATTTCATCCTGGAGATTTTTTTCCTCACGCACAGCCGGTGTGGATTTCACACCAAAACTATCTGCAACTTCTTGTATGAAACGGATGGTTCCTGCAAATCCAATCGGAAATGACTGGATGAAGGGTGTATCGAACCGGTATTGCAACCGCTCTCCGACAGCCCGCACCTCACCGTCACGAAGAATGTTAAGTCGTGCTGCACCAAGCCGTGATATATCATGCAGGGAGCAGTCACGGAGGAAACGCAGATTTACCGGTATCCCGAGTGCTCCGAGCAGGCGACGGACTTCTGTGAAATTTTCTTCAACTTCGTATTCGAGATTTTTTTCACCAATAACATTCACGTATGGACCCTTTTGGCAGGGGTCAGCGATATCAGCGATGGCATTCAGGGCGTTGTTCACACCATTCTGAAACGTACCTCCAAGAAATCCCGCGGAAGGAATCAGGATGACAGGTATTTCCGGAGTCCTATGACAGACCGCAGCCACATCATCACCAATCGTATCGACAATGCAGGTGGAAAGTACAAAGATTGCACCACTATTCTGCCGGACAGCCATATCAAGGGTCTTTTTAAGCGCTCCCTCACCACCAAAAATAATATCACTCTCAGAGAGCCCGGTCGAGATCAGATCAGGGAGGGATACCCTGTCGTTATCAAGCGCTGTTGCATGCAGAAGCGAGAAGTTGTGATGGGCGCACCCCTTCGGCCCGTGTATGATCGTAACAGCATCCCGGACCTGAGTGGTCACAGACAAGGCTCCGGTGAGCGTGCACCCGCCAAACCTAGATATATTCAAGGGCAAGGGATTCAAGGTCATCAATTTCAAGAGGAGTCGGGATAGTAAACCGGGTATTTTCCATAATACGTGCTGCCAGGGACCGGTACCGGTCAGCCTGCGCAGAGTCCGGATCGTACTCGAGCACGGTCTTCCGGTTGAGTTCTGCAAGCTGCACGACCCGGTCACGGGGGATATATTGTATAAGGGAGCTGTTCACCCGACGGGCGAACTCCCCGACAAGTTCTTCTTCTTCAGGCATGTTCTTTGCATTACAGATCACTCCGGCAAGGCGGCAGGTGCTCTTTGTCCTTGATGACAGGCGCTTTATGGCTTTGCAGATGTTATTTGCCGCATACAGCGACATAAGTTCACCCGATGTGACAAGGTAAATGTCCTGTGCATATCCCTCCCGCATCGGCATGGCAAATCCACCACACACAACATCACCAAGAACGTCATACACAATAACATCTCCGGTGAGTGCCCCGAATTTCTCGAGCAGCTGGAACGTTGCTATAATCCCTCTTCCGGCACACCCGACACCTGGTTCCGGTCCACCTGCTTCAACACACCGGACCCCGTTAAACCCGGTATATACGATATCCGACAGGGAGAGCGATGCCTCACCCCGCACACGGACCAGGTCCATAACCGTTGGAATGAAATTCCCATGCATCAGCATCCGTGTACTGTCACGCTTAGGATCGCACCCGATCTGCAGGATGTCCAGCCCCTGGAGGGAGAGTGCGGCAGACAGGTTTGCCGATGTGGTTGATTTCCCGATCCCCCCCTTGCCATACAGGGCAATTTGCTTCATCAATC
>JAJRBZ010000090.1 GCA_028679185.1 Methanoregula sp.
GGTGTGCCCAGGATTTCAACATCTTTTAATGCACCCATTTCAGCAAGCTCGGCGGTCATGTTCAGCCCGGTCTGTCCCCCCATACCTGAAAGGACACCGTCCGGGCGCTCCTTCTCTATGATTTTAGCAATAATCTCTGCCCGCAGCGGTTCGATATATATGGTATCAGCCATTTCCGGGTCTGTCTGGATGGTTGCAGGATTAGAGTTCACCAAAACTACCTTAACACCCTCCTCGCGCATGGCGCGACAGGCCTGGCTCCCCGAAAAGTCAAATTCTGCGGCCTGTCCGATCTGGATGGGTCCGGACCCGATAATCAGGACTTTTTTGATATTCTGCCGTTTGGGCATTATTTAAGCCTCCTGAAAAGACCATCAAAATAGTGGCATTCCGTATCACGCGGGCCTGCATGTGCTTCAGGATGGAACTGAACACAGGATATATTCAGATGTTCACTTTCAAATCCTTCCACGGTTTTGTCATTTGCGTTGGTGAACGTCACATCTGACCCTTCAGGAAGGGATTCTCCGTCAACTGCGAAGCCATGGTTCTGGGTCGTAATAAAAATTCTGCCATCTTTATACCGGACCGGCTGGTTTGAGCCGCGGTGACCAAATTTGAGCTTGTAGGTATCTCCGCCCAGAGCAAGTGCGGTAATCTGGTTGCCCATACAGATACCAAAAACGGGTAGCTCTCCGATGCATTTTTTCACTGTCGCAATAGTCGGGCGGGCGGTCTTTGGATCCCCCGGACCATTGGTGATGAAGAGACAATCCGGTTCAACACGGAAAATATCTTCCGGCGCAGCATTATAGGGGAAGACATACAAATCACCGTCCCTGGCGGAGAGACTTGAGAGCATGTTATTCTTGAGACCAAGGTCAAGAACAGCGATTTTTTTTCCCGTCCCCGGTATATGGTACTGGGTTTTGCAGGAAACAGCGGGGATAAGATCGCAGTCCGATATGGGAGTGGTCTTTTTTGCAAGTTCTATTGCGTATTCGAAATTATCATCCCCCACAACAAGAGCCGCCCGTAATGTACCTTTGACCCTCGTTTTAATGGTAAGCATCCGTGTATCCACGCCACAAAGACCTAAAAGTCCGTTCTGTTCAAAATAGGTGCGAATTGTGGCTCTTTCATCAGGTTTCTCACAGATCTCACGGCAGACTGCCCCGAATGCCTTGACATTTTTGCTCTGCATATTCTGCGTATCTACACCGTAATTCCCTATCAGCGGGAATGTAAACATCAGAATCTGACCATAATAACTGGGATCGCTGAGCGCCTCCATATACCCGCTCATAAGTGTGTTAAAAACGAGTTCCCCGGAGCACTCGCCTTCAATACCAAAACCCTCCCCAATTACATAATCCCCATCTTCGAGACCCAGAACCGCTTTCATGATTTCCCAATATAGTGTGCCTGATTAGTTCTTAACGATAGTGCAGTACCCTTTATTATCTTTCACGGGCCCTCGGAACCTTCGTCCTGCAGAGCTGCTGATTTTTTGTCCTGTACCGGAAACAGGAAAAGTGAATTTAAAAAACAGGCGCCAGCACGGATATGCATAAAAAGGTCAAGACTAAAATATTGAATTATATAAAAGAATTTATGAGGTCGAAACCATGGGAACCTTTGGACGAAAGATTGTCGATACCGATGTTGAAGAACTCTTAAAGCTCCTCAACAAGGCATTTTCTGATGAATGGCTCGCTTATTACCAGTACTGGATTGGATCCAAAATTGTCCGTGGACCCAACAAAGAAGCTGTCATTGCCGAGCTGACGCTTCATGCAACAGAGGAACTCGGGCATGCAGTCCTTCTCACCACGCGGATTATCCAGCTGGGAGGAACACCGGTAACAAAACCGCAGGAATGGTTCAAACTTACCAACTGCGGGTACGATGCACCGGATGACCCCTATGTAATAAAGGTGCTTGAACAAAACATCAAGGGTGAACAGTGCGCCATCAGGACATACAACAGCCTGTTGAAAACGACAAAAGACAAAGACCCGGTTACCTATAATATCATCCTTGGCATCCTCCAGATGGAAGTAGAGCACGAGGAGGACTTGCAGGCCCTCCTTGAAGATATCTCAGTAATGATGAAAAACAGGTAAACCTTTTTTACCGGTCCCTGTAATGAAGGCCGGTTAAACCCCGCTTCCTTAATTTTTCCGGAACCATGAAGATGGCAGGCTGCATTCTTCGCAAAGGCTGAACCGGAATATTCAGGAAAAAAACGTTTTTTTTTAGTTATCTCCCGTTTTCTGTAGTCCGGTGGAACAGAGAGAAAAGACCATCCGGAACAGCCAGTTGGCGGGCGAACAGGTAGTGTCCCCTTTGGCATTGCAGTGATAACTGCAATAAGCCAGGAAGAAACAAAATATGTCGGCCGGTTGCCTGCCCTGACCATATACCCATTTATAAATAGTATTTACAGCAATCTCCATAAAAAGAATGAATAGTGATTTCTTATGGTTATTGAACACGTAAACGGCAAAAAAATGGGAAAAGTCATCCTGTACGCTTTGAGCACATGCGGGTGGTGTGCAAAGACAAAAGACTTATTGCGGCAACTCGGCGTGGATTTTGACTATATCTATGTAGATCTGCTTGAAGACGGGGAGCAGGATGAAGTCATGAACGAAATAGAGAAATGGAATCCCAAAGGCTCATTCCCGACACTTGTGATCCGGGATAAAATAAGTATTGCAGGATTCCGTGAAACTGAGATCCGGGAGGCTCTGGAGAAATGAATCCGGCTGTTGTTGATGAAAAGGTCGTGGACCGTGTATACATAACTCTGAAAAAAGAGGCGGAAAGCGGGGGTTACTTCCTGAATCCTGACGTGGATTTCACGAAAAATCTCGTCCGGGGGCTCCTGAAAAATGAACAGCGCTACGGGTACCGTGCCTGCCCCTGTCGCCTCGCTTCAGGAAAAAACGAAGAAGACCTGGATATCGTCTGCCCCTGCAATTACCGCGACCCTGATCTGAATGATTTTGGCGCCTGCTATTGCGCACTCTATGTAAATGAAGCGGTTGCAGGTGGAAAAGAGCATGCTGCTCCAGTTCCTGAACGAAGGCCGCCCAGGTCAGAGCGTGGTAAAAAAAAGGCCGTGAAGACAGTGTCAGCCGGTCCATTCCCATCCCTGCCATTTCCTGTCTGGCGTTGCACGGTATGCGGGTATCTCTGTGCCCGCGAACAACCACCGGAAATATGTCCTGTCTGTAAAGTCAGAAAGGAGCGGTTTGAACGCTTTATCTGACATAGATTTTTCCTTTTTTTCCTGCTGAATACGAGTGTTCAATGACGAATCCTCAAATACCGTTCAAACTAACAGTACAGACATGAATGGAACCGTCCAGATCGAAATTGTCGGCCTGAAAAATTCCGAATGCTGCCCCTTTCCCTGCGATGTGAACCGCACCTGCGGCCTTTCGGGATGCTTCCCGACAGGTAAACTCCTGCCAGCGTTTGAAGAGCTGAAAAAAGTGCTGGTAACAGAGTATGGCAACCGGGTCGACCTGAAACTCACGCTCGTAGATGATGGGACACCGGATTACATAATTACAATAATCGAAACTGAATATCCCCCCCTCCCCATGGTCCTGGTCAATGGACGGATCACCCGTATCGGGCGCATATCACTGGACCGGATAAAAAAAGAGATTGAAAAAGAACTTTAGTCACACAATTTTTGACAGGGCACCGGTTTCGAGATCGTAATACATACCGTGGATCTGAATCTTCTGTTCCTTTTCTGCTTTTGCTACAACCGGATAGGTACGCAGGTGTTCGATCTGGAGCCGGACGTTCTCCTGCTCGATCATCCGTGATCGTTCCTTCTGCTCACCAGGAGTTGAAGGTTTTTTAATCCGGGCGTCCACCCGCTTCTTTGCCTCAATCGCGTTGTTGAGCCAGTTGGGAATATAAACATCTTCCAGATCCTTGTCGAGTGCTTTTATCGCACCACAATCAGAATGACCACAGATAACGATGTGCTGCACTTTCAGGTGCCTGATCCCATACTCGAGGACCGTTGCAAGGTTCCAGTCATCAGCCGGCGCCATATTGCCGATATTACGGTGCATGAACAGGGTGCCCGCCTGCGTGCCGGTAATGTGCCCTGTCTGGATACGCGAATCCGAACACCCGATCCAGAGGACCGGGGGGCTTTGTCCTTTCACAAGCTCCCTGTAATGATCAATATTCTGTTTGAATACCGTTTCACGGAATTTTTTATTTCCTTTAAGCAACTGGTCGATCATTGTTATTTTAACTCCTTTACTCTGGCGACTGCCTCATAACATATCTTTGCTAGTCTGCCGTAGTTCTCACTTGAACTGCATTAAGTTAAATTTTACGATTTTTATCATAAAACCATGAGGACAATTCATAAAAAGGGGCAAACATATTCCTAAATTACTGATTTAAAAATTCCAATTTTGTCCTGTTCCTACCGATCGCGTTTAGGGAATCTGCCATATTTTAAGTATTGAATAAAAATTTTTACTTAACGATGGGTTCACGGCGTTCCGTGTAAGAGAGGATCCGAACATTTTTATCCGGTCCTTTTCAGAGCTCTCGGAAATACTCAGTGATAAATATCATGACACTGCACTGAACATCGAACGTGTATGATTTCCAATTTATTGAATAACAAATGATATCAATCAGGACTGATACTGTCAAAAAATCCAATCTTTTAATCAAACGTCAAAATACTGGTGGATACAAATATCAATTTCAGAAGTTGCTGTAATTCTTATTTTGAAGTCGGTTTTTCAATAAAGAAGAGATCATAAAATAATTTCATTTCCTTATCTTTTTGAATTTTTTTGACATATTCTCCAAAGGTTGATAAATCGCGCGATTGTTCAAAATCGATAAAATATGGTTTTTTACTTAATGCTTCAATGATAATATTTCCATATTTAACATCAAATATATAGATATCACAATCATGAATTTTTTTAACTTCGTTTAACAAATTTTCAACGAACTCAGAATCAATAACACTATAAAGAGATTCGGATTTTCTCTCAGTTTGAATTAACCAGCGTTGTTCACTAGAAATCTTATTTAATTCGGGATTTGTCTCTACATCATGATCAATAATCACAGCACCAATGTTATACAGGCTTTCACGAATTGTTGGACCTTTAATGTAGGAAAACGTTATAGAGAAAAGATCGTAATTGACATCAATTATTGTAGGAATGTTAATATTCTTACCTAATAATCTGGAATATATTTTTAATTCATTTATAAATGAAATTGCATTTCCCCTAAAATCCTTCCTTACCCCGAGGCGGCCATATACTGAAACAAGGAAAAGTCTGAATTTTTTTCTTGGTAAAAAATGTTTCTTATCAATGGTTGGAATAGAATGAATCGATTCCAGGTTGGGTAATATATAACCATCCAGATCAAATTCGCCTAAAATATATTCCGGTGAATTGATTATATCTGTATAAATATGTGCATCCCATTCTTTTTTCAATCCGATGTCTTCAATTGAAACCCAAGGACCCGTTTCTTTAAATTTTAATATTTCTTTTTTTTTGGATTTTATTGAATGTAATTCCCTATTACTACTGATTGTACGATTGATTTTGAGAGCGCCCTTAACATAGAGATCAATAAAACGATTTACCATCGGCAAAATACGCAGGGGATAAAATCTTAGTATGGTTTGATGTAAACATGTCGAAATTGCCATAAAATTGTCCTTTTTTAAACTTTGTCGATATCGGGTGTAATATTTTTTTCGGAGCTGGTTGTTTGTTCTTTGATTTCCATAATGCACCCGTTTTGAATTAGAATATTAAAACGATGAAATTTATATTTAATAGACCATTTATTAACCTTTTGAATTCTGATGAAATATATCAGTAACAGGTAAATGATTAATGATTCGAACATAATTAATCAACATAAAAATTTTTGTTTTTCAAAGGATTATCTAAAAAAATTATTTTAAAAAAAAAATTGTTTGAGATGGTTTCCAATCATCGGAATGAGGAAAATATCCCAGTAGGATGACATTATTTTACACGCATGTTAATATAATCCATTCCGACGACCATAAAACCCTTCAGCACCAACCCTATTCCAATGGACTCATTTAACTCCTATTTCCCGTATGCTGAATATCGCCCGGGGCAGCGTCATATGCTCGAGGTTGCGGCACAGGCAGCACGGGAAGGCGGGATTATCATGATCGATGCCCCGACCGGCAGCGGAAAGTCGAGTGTGGTTGCTTCCCTTCTCGCAGAACGGAAAGGGAGAAAAGTGATAATAGCGGTACGCACCGTCAGCCAGCTCACCACATTCATCCGCGAGCTTGAGCTGGTGAGAGAAAAACAACCAAAGCTTAAAACCGTGTATCTCGTCGGAAAGTCAAGCATGTGCCCTCTTGGAGGTGAAGGGGATGTGTACCGCAGGTGTGAAGGGGTAAAAGCATTCTCCTCATCGCTCATGCGGGAACGGGCAGAAAAAGGTGCATGCATCCCGTCAAAAGATCCGTTTATCCTCCAGCAGATCCGCCGTATGGACAGGGATCATCCGCTCATCTGCCCCTATTATATCAACAGTAAAATGTTTGTGCAGGCAGAGACCGCAGGTATGAAGATGGTGCCATCGACAGCTCTGCGTACGAAGGCTGACCGTGTCATCGCCCGGCCGGTCACCCCCAGGGAACTGGGGGAATTCTGCGGGGATATCTGCCCCTACGAACTGATGATGCACGCTGCCCGGAATACTGATGTGGTGATTCTGAACTATCACCATCTTTTTAACCGGGACATACGGGAACAGCTTTACGCCAGCCTTGGCATCGAACCACATGACATCCTGCTCCTGATTGATGAAGCTCACAACTGCGGTGACATAATAACCAGCATTGAAAGTGTTACTCTGGAAGAACGCGATCTCGAACAGGCATCGCGTGAGCTCCTGAGTCTGCGCAGGCGTCACAAAGGTGCAGATGCAGTCAGCCATGTCCTTCCCCGGCTCACCACGTTTATCCGCGGGCTCACAAACTCTGTGGAAGTGGAAGACTGGTTTGATCCTTCCATTTTTGACCGCATGATAGTAAGGGAATCCCTCTACAGAAACATGGATGAGATCGTGGACGACTTAATCGGGATTTCCGAGTCCATACGGGAAAAGAACCTTAAATCAGGGGAATATCGCGAAACTGCCATAGAGCGGCTGACAAAATTCCTGTTCCGGCTCTCGCTGTCAGCAACGGATCCCGCGTATCTGACAGTATACCGGAAGGCGCCTGAAGGGATCACCCTGGAAGTGCGCAATATCGATCCCACCATACCTATGCAGGAGATCTGCACCGCACATGCCTGCTGTATCCTGATCTCAGGAACGCTTTCACCGGTTGACAGCTATGCACGTTATTACTTTGGAGACACACCTGTAACAACACTTGCATTACCCAATAATTTCCCAAAAGAGAACCGCCTGGTAGTTTGCGCAAACGACATCACGACTGCTTTCTCAATGCGTCAGAACGTCGATAATAATTCCCGGATCAGTGATTATACCAGAGCGTTCTGTACACTCAAAGGAAACCTCGCAATTTATTTTCCCAGCTACCAGATTCTTGAAACATATGCGGACCTTGCTGTCCCGCATATACGGGGAAAAAAAATCTTTATCGAACCACGGGATGCAACTGATGCCGGTTCAGCGCTCACAACATTCCTGTCCTTACCTGCACAGGGCAGGTCAGGGGTTTTGTTTGCAGTCTGTGGCGGAAAGTGGAGCGAAGGTCTTGATTACCGCGGCGAGATGCTGAACGGTGCAATGGTTGTCGGGCTGCCTCTTGCACCGTTCAACCGTGTGCGAAAAATGATGATAGAATATTTCAGGCACAAATTCGGTGAGGAGGGTGAATTTCTTTGTTATACACTGCCGGCAATAAACCGCTCCCTTCAGGCATTAGGGAGAGTGCTTCGCACACCACAGGACCGGGGTGTACTGGTTTTTGGAGAGAGACGGTTTCTGGAAAAAAGGGTTCACAATGCGCTCCCTTCATGGATTCAGGATGAAATGATCGCATGCGAAATTACCCGGTTCAGGGAGATGGTTTCACAATGGGAATCGTAGGAGGTGCATGCCGTTTCGGGCTCTGGTTTGTTCACGTCTGGCGGAGTAATACAACTGTTCACCAAGTCAGGTTTGCTGTTACCGGTATTCCCGGAGAAGTACCGGACTTAATAAGGCAGTACTGCGCAGGTCACGTCGTAAGTCTTGCAGGACTTGACAGCATTGCGCTCCACGATGAAACAGTATACAGCAGGATATACCGGGCAGTCAGGGAGGTGCCATATGGCAGCACGTCAACCTACGGGGAGATCGCAGACAGGGTCGGTACAGCTCCCCGCGTAGTCGGACAGGCACTGGCACGCAATCCAACTCCGCTTATTATACCCTGTCACCGTATCCTGGCTGCTCACGGCATCGGGGGTTTCTCTCCATCTGTCGAGATCAAGGAGGCATTGCTTGCGATGGAAAAAAAAGGATTACACAAGGTGAAGAAGTGACACTGCAAGAATCTGATGTTATTTTTCCTGCCCAGGGTCTGTCTGAAAATGGGTACATGGATGTGACCGGAGTATCGTTATGAGATCTGCCGTTGTACTGGTTGGTGGCGAGGCAAGGCGGGCAAACGGGCAGGAGAAATATTTTTTCACGTACCAGGGCAGGACATTTATTGAGCGGCTGGTCGATTCGCTCCGGCAGGTGGTTGACGAGATTGTCCTTGTTGCCCGGAACCCTGAACAATGCAAACGGTTCGGGAAGATTGAAGGAATACGATGCATCAGTGACATCCGCGTGGGGATCGGGCCTATCGGTGGACTTCATGCAGGATCCCTTGCTGCACAAGGAGACCTGATCTTTGTTTCTGCATGTGATATGCCTTGCATAGATCCATCAGTTATTGCACACCTTTTCAGTGTCATTGACAATTATGATGCAGTGATACCCATATGGAATCCTGAAATGCTCGAACCCCTGCATGCAGTCTACCGGAGAACAGCACTGCTTTCCTATCTCGAAAGCCATGATTCATTATCGCTCCGGGCTATGGTCATGAGTCTATCTGCCCTCTATGTTCCCGTCAACGAATTAAAAATTCTTGACCCCGACCTTAAAACGTTCACCAACATCAACAAACTTGAAGATCTTGAACATATCAATACCCGGGACTGGAAGCAGATACACCGTCCCTCCAAATGAAAAAAATTAAATAATCTGATGATTTTGTGGGATATGACCACACCATATATAAATATATGTAATGATATCAATAATTAGTACTATACCAGATCCCATACATCAGCCGGGCTGGGAATTATTTCAGGGGACAGCCAGTGGAACTATTATCTGTTGAAAATACGGAAGTGCTTCGCCTGTTTCTCGTCGCTGTCGTATCCATCGGTGCATTCCTCACTACGGTCTTTTCACTCATGAACGGCATTTTTAATGTCTTTCCTTTTCACTATATCCTCCCGATTATCCTGGTTATCTATCTGTACCCGGAACGGTCAGTACTTTTCTCACTGGTATTGAGCCTGATGTATATCAGCTTTATTTACCTGTTAGGGAGTGCAGACCCCACCCAGATAGCGATTGCCACGGCATGGTTTGCTATTTTTATCACTCTTGGAGTTGTGGGATCCTCCTATGCAATCAAATTACGTGAAGAGCGGACCAGAGTGAGGAATATCCTTGACAACTCTCAGGACGGTATATTCTGTTTTGACACAAAGGATCTTCGGATTCGTGAAATCAATCCTAAATGCGCTCATTGGCTGAAGTTCAACCGCCAGGATCTTATCGGTAAGGAAATATCAGCCATCTGGACTGACAACAACGAAATACGCCAGTTTATCAGCGATGTGAATGAAGAACCGGAAAAAGGTCAGAAACACCGTGAACGTGAAGCGCGTTTCCGGCAAAAAGACGGGGCTGTATCCAGGTTCGTCATATCCCCGATGCTCGTTACAAAAGGGCAGGTTCTCTGTTCAGCCGTAGATATCACAAGAAGCAAAATTGTAGATGAAGAGATAATAAAAACGCTCAATGATCTCGAACGACAGGTAAAAGAGCGGACTGCCGACCTTGAGCGGCTGAACGAAAAACTTCGGGCAGAGATCCTTGAATGCAGGCGGTTTGAAAGTACTGTTCTCAACGGTCATCCCCTGCCGCCAAAATGGGAGGACATATGATCGCGGCTGGTGCCCTCCGGTATCGTATTTTCTGGATGACGACGATAGTCCTGTCCATCATCATCGCGATCGCTTCAACGATTTACTCACTGACTCACGGTATATACGAAGTCTTTCCGTTCCTCTACTTCCTGCCTATCATTCTCTTCATTAATTTCTATCCAAACAGGGGCGTGATCTTCTCGCTCATCATCAGTACCGTCTTTCTTTTACTGGTCTATTTTTTCAGCAGTTTCAATCCGGACGTTATCGCAGTATCAACAGCATGGTATGTTATCTTCGTCACGATTGGTTTTGTCATGTCCTCGTTTGCCGAAGGATTCAAGGCAGAAGAGAGAAAATACCGGGAGATCTTCGAGA
>JAJRBZ010000091.1 GCA_028679185.1 Methanoregula sp.
ACTTCGTAGGGCGATGTCGTGTAACGGGTCTTGACCATGCTGTGGTTTCCTGCTATGATGATGAGCGGGATGCCGGCTATGTGGAGCCGCTCCAGTGCTTCCATTACCGTTGTATAAGCCTTGGTCTTCGGCTTGACGGTATCGAAGAGGTCGCCTGCGTGGACGAGCACATCGGGTTTTTGCCCGATAATAGCATCTATTGCCAACAGAAAATTATCGTACACCTGCTTCTCCCGGAGGTTCATCCCGCTCTCGGGATCGAGGCGGTTGAATGCGGCTAAGCCTAAGTGGGTATCGGCGATGTGGATGAGGTGCATTTTCTTAGAAGTGTATTTGGATTTTTATGGGATATAAGTGGGTGGGGGATGGGGTGAAACTGAGACAAATAAAATGAATTTCAAATCTGTATGGCCACTATGCTATATCGGTCTCATCAAAGGAAAAAGCAAAGGTGGTCCACAATCTTATCGATTACATTCACGATGAAACATTGAGAGATGTTGAAAATCTAAAATCGCGCAAATTTTTCTTGTATTTGGTTTTAGGCGCTTCTCCGTAAAGATTTTCTCGATCCGGCTCATACATGCTTGTAGATTGGCTCTTCTAGAATAAAATTTAATCTACCTATTTTGATGTCCTTTGTTTGTTTTAAGGCCATATAACACCGTTTGTTCCAATTAATGTCAAAATCACCGTTTATTCTAATAATTCAATTTATCGGGGGTGAAAAACCAATCGACGCAACGAACAATATGATTATGATCTCGCGAAATGCATTATAAATATAGAACTTTGAGGGATTCACATGGGTATTAAACCATCATACATTAAAAATCTCGGTACTGAACTCCTGGCCAAACAGCGGGACTATTTTTCCAGCAGCTTTGATGAAAACAAGCTGCAGCTTGCCAAATCTGCAGTAATTGATAGTAAACGTGTCCGGAACCGCGTCGCCGGTTACATCACGAGAAAAATAAATTCCAAAAAACGCTCGTAATCTTATTCATGTTCGAAGGTATTCTTCCAGCAACAAGACTGCCGACAGAGTCGCGGCGATCTCGATCATCCACGGGATAGGGCCCCAGAAATAACCAAGGAACTTAAGCAGAGGGTGTTTCTTTTCTTCGGGAATATCATTGAAACCATATTGTTTCCGGAAGTCAATTACCTCGCCACTGGTCAAACCGGTCGTTAATTCATGAGCGGATGCGGGGGATTCTGCTGCTATATCAATCGTTGTATTATACCTGTTATAGACATGATCTCCCGTTATTCCTGACCCGAAGTAATCCTATGATTCCTTATATTTTTCTGTGAAAAAATGGTTCTGACCTATAGGCCCGTGTGTAATTCTACCGGAACATTCATTTTGTTCTCTCCCGATCCAGATGTTCCTCCATTAATTAATCGACACAAAAAGGTGCCTTTTATAATAAAAATGGCGACCGAATTGGGCGTATTTTATGTAAAAATCAATGGATTTTCGTGAAAAAAGAGAATGATAGTCTACTTAAGATTATTTTTCAGTTGGTTTCCCATCGAAATGCTCTTCTTTGGCAATGGCTTCCTGCTTCGTCTTCCGTATAACTCTGTCCATATGCTCTGGCGGGGAGTAAATTGTGTAAAGTTTGAGATTTTTGGTATTTGAAGTATTGATTACGTTGTGCTTAGCCCCGGAGGGAACTATTACACCGCTCCCATTCTTCACCTCATGCTTCACTCCGTCAATTACGACGACACCTTCACCCTCTTCGAAACGGAAGAACTGGTCTACGTGCTCATGGGTTTCCTCTCCGATGTCCTCCTTTGGTTTCAGGCACATTAAAACCAATTGACTGAATTTTCCCGTATATAATACTCTGCGAAAATCTGTGTTCTTCGTTGTTTCTTCTTCAAGATTAGCTGCAAAACCTTTCTTCATTTTCTTCACCTCTTAATTCAATCTGTTCGTTAATGCATCCCGAACCCGATCATAGCACCGTACCGGGAATACACTTCTTTTACCAGCTCCATGGCCTTCGGGTTGCTCCAGTCATGCATCCATTCTGACACCAGTGATTCAAGCGTGATAGGGATCACCCCGGCATCAAGCATTCTCTTAATACCGTATTTGTGGGCGTCAGGAGTGGAATCTCCACCTGCATCCATTAGCCCATAGACTTCGTAGCCTTCTTTAAGCCCATGAAGAGCAGTATACGCAAAACACATGCTCGTCCACAGTCCTGATACGACCACTTTCCTTCGGCCAGTTTTCCTAAATGCATTCCAAGTCTTTTCATCTTCGAAAGCATCGAAGCTTGGCACAACCCGGGCAAATACTTCCTGGCCGGGGAACAACTTTGTGATCTCTGTTATGAATTCCCCGTTGTTTTGCGGCCCGATTGCCGAGAGTACGACAGGAACGTTCAGGATACTTGCTGCTTTCGCCGCGCAATATGCGGCGTTCCTTATGATAGTCTTGTCACTAGATGCAACACCGGCGAACATCGCACGCTGATAGTCGATGAGTACCAGAGCACTATTCTTGTCGGTTAACAATTCCAGTTTTCCATCTTTCGGATTTACCATTTTTCATTCCTCAATAAATTTACATGAATTGTCCGGATCCCCTCCCAAATTCCTCGTAGAAAAGGGGCACTACTATATGTTCTCACATCAGGCCGATCTGCTGCATCATGGAGATCTTATCATAGAAGAGTTTTTCCTCAATGATCTCTGCGTTCTTCCAGTGGGCAACAGTACAAAACTCAACCTTAAACTTTTTCCCGTTGGGCTGTATCTCTTTACCATCAGGAGCGGTCATTGGCCCTTTGAACGTTCCCGTGAAATCGGCGACAGAGCACGTCCAATCCCCTTGCCCGAACAGAACCTTATAGGGCTGGTTCCCAACTTTATTGTCAGGGAATATTTTAAAGAATGCTATTGCCTCTTCCTTATGAGATGGTCGGCTGTGGGTTGGTTTCTCCTGTCCCGGCCAGAAGACGTCGACATCCTTTGCGTGGCGTTTCTCGAACACCGGCCAGTCCTGCGTGTTCCAGGCATCATCCAGCGTCTGCATGAGACGCATATTTTCTTCTAGGGTTGACATTTTGGGTTCTCCTAGCTGTTGAGACACTATAACAGGAGCGGGTGTTAAGGGTTGTGTCACTTTACAAATTGAGAAAGGTTATTCCTCCGCAATGAATGCTGATTCCAAGACCAGTTGATCCGACCAGATGGTGGAGCGTGACTATTGTGACAAATCTGACTCATTGTACTAATGGATTATGTCACTCAAATGGCACTTCTTTTTAGTAACAAGGGTAATTGTTGTCCTCACTATGCATTTGTATAGGCCGTTATCATCATTGATGGGAATTATAAAGGGGGGGGAAAAAGAGCCCCCCGTATCGGAGAGATTATCGATAATTTTCGAATTTTTGAATGTTAATCTCAGTAATCGACATTTTTTCTGGTAGATCTTAATAAAAATGGAGACCGAATTGGGCTTGTTTTATGCAAAAATCGATGGTTTTCGTTCTTAATTGGTAGACTATAACGAAAATTACCGGGAATTTTTTGCATTTATCGGACACCCCGGCATCTCCTAACCGCCGCGTTCATTTCATAATTCTTTTATACAACAAACGTATGAACATATGTTCATATGTCATATGGGGACTTGATCATAGCCAAGAAGAGTTTCTTTTCCGCTTTGAGCGACGAGACCCGGCTCACAATTTTATACACGTTAAAAGAGCAGGGAGGGATGTGTGTGAACGATATCTGCGAGTCAATTGGCAAGGACCAGAGTCTTGTCTCGCACCATATGAGGTGTCTGCGGAACTGCGGTTTTGTCACCATGGAAAAACAGGGAAAATTTGCAGTCTATTCAATACGGAATACAATTATCACCGATATCCTTGACCTCTCCAACCAGCACGTGAAAGAGATGTCAGAAGGCATCCTTCACTGCGATGTTGTTGCTGAAGAACAGTGCTGCAAAGCACTACCGAACGTCAAGACACGAAGGTGTGTATGACACGACTGATGGATACCATAGGAAAATCAGTGAGGGAGCGTTGTAAAAACGCAAACCTGACACTTATGGAAGATGAGATCAGGAAATGTATCCTGCGGGTTTTTGCTAAAACGGGTAACCCCCCGACAGTGAAAGAGATCATTGAGATAGTGACCGCACCATCTGAAGATGTTGTCAATCAGGCTATCAGAAAACTCCGGATGGCAGATATCCTGACGACGCAGGTAGGCGTTATCACCTCTGCCTATCCATTTTCTGCCGCTAAGACCAGACATAGGGTATTTTTTGCCGACGGTCATTCAGTGCATGCCCTTTGTGCCACCGATGCACTCGGCATGCATTTCATGCTGGGTGAGGATATCACCATTAAATCAGTGTGCCCGGAATGCGAACACGAGATAACCATTGTTCTGAAAGAAGGCAGGATTGCATCGCGGGATCCGGAAAGTGTAATTGAATATGTGAAAGCCCGGGAGTCGTGTGGGTGTACCGCTGACACATGCTGTCCTAATATTAACTTCTTTTGTGGGAGAGGCCACCTGGAACAATGGAAAGCAGGAAATCCCGCAGACAATAGCGGAGAGGTATATTCCCTTGAGGAAGCACTGGAAGATGGCAGGATGATCTTCGCGGAGTTCTTGAAATGATCGAAGGAACGAGGGCAGAACTATGAGTCAAGTGGAACATTCGTGCTGTTGTCCTGCAGAAACCTGTACATCCTCGGTATGCTGGGTATGCGGAAATCCGGGCACTCCGGTAAAAAGGATCACCGTGGAATCACTTGTAAGGGAGAGACGCCAGTCCCTGCTGGCAACTCCGGAGGGTTTCTCATTCTGCCATACAGCGAACTGTGCGGTGGTTTTCTTCAACAATGATGCTGACGAGTATATCAAAAAGGCAGATGTTAAGGTACGGGTCGGTATCAAGGAAACGGAAGATCCCGTTCCCATGTGTTATTGTTTTGGATGGACACGGAAACAGATCGATGAGGAGATTGCCCGGACCGGGAAGAGTCTGGCAGTCGAGGATATCATGAATCGGATGAAAACAGCCGGGTGCAACTGTGAGCGGAACAATCCCTCTGGCGGGTGCTGTCTTAAAGATGTGAAGAATTACATTGACACGGTCCTAAAGCGGGCCGAACAGAAATGACGCAAGACACAAATGATGAGTGGAGATTCTACGACCTAGAACTATTAGGAATGGAGCACCAGAATGAACGGTGAAACAACGAAAAAATCAACCACCTATTCGGTTCCGATCGGACCCGTGCACCGGGCTCTTAAAGAGCCGGTCATGTTTACCTTCCAGATGGAAGGAGAATTGGTCGTATCGGTGGACTTTGCACCAGGTAATGCTCACCGGGGCTGCGAATGGATGGGTATGAGGAGGAATCCGGTTCAGATCCTCTACCTCTCCGAAAGGATATGCGGCATCTGCGGGATTGTGCACTCGCTCACATTTGCACTAGCTGTGGAGCAGATAGCCGATATTGAAGTTCCCCTCCGGGCCGATTACATCAGGACAATAATGCTTGAGCTCGAGCGGATCCAGTCACACCTCCTATGGGCAGGGGTAGCCGCTCATGAACTCGGGTTTGACTCCCTCTTTTACCTAACATGGAAAGTGAGGGAGCAATCGCTGGACCTTCTTGAGAACATCGCCGGAACAAGGGTGCACTATGGGATGATTCAGATCGGGGGCGTCCGAAGGGATATCAGTGACGACAAGCGCCCCGCAATTGAACAATGCCTAGCCTATTACCGGGGGTTGCTTGACAAGATGAAAACCGTCTTCTTAGATGACAGCACTATGCGCATGCGGTGCAGGGGCCATGGTATTTTGAGCTACCGGGATGCCCAGCTCCTCTGTGCTGTCGGCCCGACCGCACGGGCATCAGGAGTCGCCATGGATGTCCGGCACGATTACCCCTTCTGCGCCTATGGTGACCTCGATGTCCACCCCATTCTCCCCCCGGTGGAATTCGGGAAGCCCCAAGGGGATGTATATGACCGGATTACCGTGAGGCTTCTTGAGATCGGCCAGTCTATCGATATTATCCAGCAATGTCTGGATAATCTGCCTGTCGGAGAGATCCTCTGGGAGAAGAAGCTGCCCAAACTACTACTCACGTTAAAAAAGGCACAGGGAGAGGCAATCGGCAGGGTGGAGGCCCCGAGAGGCGAATGCATGCACTATGTCCGCATGGACGGGAACGAGGCCCCTGCTTCATGGAAGGTAAAAGCCTCCTCCTACAGCAACCTGATGTCCTGGATCCCCATGTTCAAAGGCGAGCAGCTGGCAGACATCCCCATCATTGTCGAATCCATTGATCCCTGCATATCCTGTACGGATCGGGTGACAATTATACGGAACGGTTCAGCGGCTGACCTGACCAAGGAAGACCTTACACGGCTTTCCCGAGAGAAAACAAGGATGCTTTCACAATGCTGATAGATATCCTCATGACGGCAGCAGGAGCAGTCCTCATGAGTGCAAACACGGTCATTGTGTCCATTAATTCCAAACTTCTCACCCTTAAGTAACAACATGTGTGCCCATGAATGGACCATCTTATCGATGAAGTATGACCGCAAAGTGGACACCTTAATAAGACGACTGTGCGTCAGAAATACCATTTTGGTGGTATGACAAGAGTCCAGTCACGCTATTAATCACCGAGGAAATTATGGCAATTTGTGGATATTATTGAATTCAATGGAAACAATGCTAATTCTGATGAAAATATTAGAGTAGGACGATAGGGCATCAAACGTGGTTCTCTACAGGAAACATCGCTTTATCCTGTAAATCGACGGCGATCCGTTGAACTTGTAGAGTGACAGTTGTGATACGTGTGACTCATTGATTGGATATGTCGTGCAATTGGCACTCCCATTAGTCACGGGTCGTGTGGGGGTCATCGCCATGCATTTCTATGAGCCTTTATCATCGATGACGGGAAACTTAAGGGGTATTGAAAAGATTCTCCGAATTGACTAGATTTTTGATATTTTTGTGTTTCTGGATGCCAATCGAAAAAATGGCGACCTAATTGAGTGTATTCAAGTCTTGACCGTTCCGGCATACCAAAATAGATACGCAAGCAATGCTGTGGAGGTCGGCATCACTATATCCCAGACAATGAGTCCGCCAAGCATAATTTCAAGTGGCACATTCAATCCATAACCTATTAAAGCCCCAATACCCAAAATGCCGTTTACAATAAAGAGCCACTTGATTATTTTCTCTATTCCACCTGAGCCAAAAACTGGAGCCGCAAAAAGCGTTGCAAGCCCCATAAAGAAATAACCTAAGACTTCAATGACCCACATCATAGACTGGGGATTAGTCATGCTGAATATTGATACATCAAAGGTGCTTTGGTTAACAAAAGTTAGCTGTATGAAGTAATTGATGCTAATCAGAGTCGCATAAATTATAGTAAATGAGAGCCCAACAAGGCTGAAAACTTTCTTAC
The DNA here is from genome assembly GCA_028679185.1 of Methanoregula sp. Taxonomy (GTDB): domain Archaea; phylum Halobacteriota; class Methanomicrobia; order Methanomicrobiales; family Methanospirillaceae; genus Methanoregula. Next base: position 7,503 of record JAJRBZ010000091.1, read on the forward strand.
TTTCTGATGCGTAACAGTGAATGCAAGCCATAACTACAAGAAAAGATGGGGTTAATAGAAAACCCATGATTGTTGCAAAGGGCTGGATTGAAGCTGTGGCGGTGATGCCAGCAACAGTTACCAGTATAGTAGCTACAACGGCCGACCAGAATCCGAGTTGATTAACATAATTCTTGTTTACAGAGTCGGTTTGAGCCATTCCTTTTACCCAACTTCCCAAAGAATAGAACAACCCGAAGCTTATTTAAACTAGTTGAAAATGGACGTTAATTATGATAAACGACATTTTTTTCCGGTAGATCTTAATAATAAACAACCTTATTTCCTTTTTTCCATACAGCCTGGATCCTAAAAATCCCGGCACCCCAAAACACCCCCTCCATTCATTCCCCTCTCCCCCAGCCAATCCGCCTCCCGATCGCTCCTCTAAAAGGTGCTATTAGGGCACTTTTCAAAGCCAGAAACATGCAGAATCCAGCCAAACGGGACACGCTATGCTATTTTCCGAAAAAACAGGTGCTTAAATTCCCCGAATTCAGCACTAAATTGAGGTTTTAACCTCCTTATGAAAGAGAGTCTCCGACGGAGAAGTGGTTTTAGTAAAGATCAGGTCTCTCAGGGTCCCGGGCTGGAATGACCGATCCTAAAAAACAGGTGTTCCTTTCCTCTTGACCGTGCTACCCCCCTAACCCCAATGACTTTCGCCTCCCAATAGCGTCCATTAGCGTTTTATATCTCAAAGGAAATCACCCCGTTTGGCGTAAATCGTGCGGAAAATGCGATTTTTGAAAAAGTGTGTAAAACTGCATCGTTTTTTGCAGCATATCCGGAAATGGAACCCCCGGATAGGCAAACAGGGGCAATATAGGGCCCGGATTGGGGGGTGGGAGATGTTGTTTCTTCATGAGGG
>JAJRBZ010000013.1 GCA_028679185.1 Methanoregula sp.
ACCTACAAGGGAAGCGATGGAGCACCTAAGGGATCATTTCGGAAAACCGGACCCCCCGGGATTGTTACAACGCCGTCAGGTGACCCGTTGATCCAGGACCTCAAAAAGAATAATGAACTGGTAGTCCCGTTTGATAAAGATGATTTAACGTTGCTCCTTCGCGAAACGATTGAAGATGCATTTAAGCTTGCCCCAAGGGTTTCTTCCAGATGGAGCGATAGCATGGTCACCATAACATTTCACAAATATCCGGGTATTCACGGGTGTAGTGTTATCGCACGCGAATCCCCACTGTGTTGTACCATGAGTCCCTGCCCGATGTGCAGTCTCTGCGGGGCATTGATTGCTGAAGGTCTGGATAAGGTTGTCACGCTGAACAAATGCTCAATCGCACCCTCATCCCGGAATATTACTGCGGTCTTCTCTATATTACCGTATTAAACCACGGTTATCCGGAGATGAAGGTCCCGGTAACTTGCATTGATGCGATCACTGCCGGTTACTTCCAGACCCGGCACGGTCTCGTTGAATAACAGGAACTCCACCCGGTCGTACCCTGTTTTCCTGACAGACAGGTTATAGGGAATTATCCTGGTCTCGTTGTGTGCGAGAATAAGCGCCAGCTGTTCACCGGGATCCATTGTTATGATATGAGAAGTATTCGTTACAGTATCAAATTCCGTCCGCAGGAACCAGGTCTCAATCGTGTAGGTTACATTCCGGTACTCGTGATTTCCTACCCCTACAAACATCGGGTAATCTAATCCGGCAATAATCTGGTCAGGGTAATTGTAGGCCATTTGTTTTTCACCAAGAATAAAAAACTCGGAAAATCGTTCCCCCTCTTTTGGGGAAACGATCACATAGACTGTTGTAATAATTACAATGAGGATGACAAGAATGAGAATGATACTGAGGAACCGGTCGAACCCGCTTTCTTCCGGAGGTAATAACTCCCGGCGGATTCTTCCAGCGATCGCCAAAAACGGCACCCTGAACCGTTCTTCAGATGGGAGAAAGGCCCTTCGGAGGTACGCAACTATGATCATCAGCAGCGTGAATATGATTAATGCTATCACGATGGGTTCAAGCCGGATCCCCCAAGGCGTGAAATTCAAACCAAGACCTATCAGGGGGACAATAGCAATGGAAAGCCCAATAGAGAGCATAATCCGCTCGAGGAGATCGATTTCATCATTTTTTGGGAAAAGCGCCGCGATAAGACAGTATCCCGGGATGAAGAGTAGAGCAGGAATGGCAAGTGAATATCTTACTGGTGTTTCGTTGAGGAATGGGAGATAAATTGCGACGATGCTTGCTGCAAGCCATACCATCATAAGTATAAGATCTGGAGGAAATTCTGATTGAAAAAAGGCCGGAATGTTCCTGTCGCTCTGTGTTTTTTCAGACAACAGAATCACCGGGTGGCCGCAGTATTCCTGGTGTTTGTTGTATTTTGATTACGCATACTTGGGGGTGTACATGGTGCTGTTTTTTTACCGGCCGGGAGAGGATGATATCTTTTTTTTTGGAAGTCATGTTGGTATCGAATCTTCACCATGGTATGTATTGCAGAGAAAGCTCTATAAAACAATGTTTTTTTCTGCTGGGGGGTATAGCTGAAAATTACTCAATAGGTTTAAGTTTTCATCATGGTATCCATTGTTACGATTGCGCATTGCCAGAGAATCATGGATGAGATTCCAGGGATGTATTCAGATTCATCCATTCTTCCAGAATGGCAGCAGAAATTAATCTGGATGCTGTCGATCCCGCTCAACGGGTTCTTTGAATAGTTCATGAAAATATACCGAGAGATTAACAATGCAAATGATTAAACGATACAATAATTAATTACACTCAATCAGATGAAAAATTCAATAATATGACGGGAAATCCTGGATGGACCAAAACCGTAAAAATCGGTGAAAATGTATGAAAAAAATCACGCCTCTCTCCCTCCTCATCATAATTGGATGCATTCTTGGTATGCTGGCTGCGGTTTATTTTATTCAGTCTCTTAAGACAACGGGACAGGAGAATTCCACTACTCCAGTAATAACACCATCCAGTACCTTAACAAACCTTGGTACCTGGCAGCCAATCGCCCCCGCCGATCCGGGTACTGGTTCTGGAATGTCAGGCAGCGGTATCAAGGGACTACTTATCGTATCCATTGGCGAGTATAATGCGAAAATGCCGGTCCTTGTTGATAATGCAAATGTTGGTGAAGTATCGAAGGGTACACCGCTGAATATCAGTGTAAAAGAAGGATACCATGTAGTCATGGTCTGTTCCGGTGACATGTGTGAACAGCTGGGTGTTGAGGTCAAATCCGGCATAAAAACCACCATTGATTTTGGGGAACGGCTGATTAAGGATGCTCCCCTGGGATCGCTGAATGTATCCATCGGTGATTACGATGCCAGACTTCCGGTCTATCTTGATAATACCAGTGTTGGCGAAGTATCCGGGGGTAAACCGCTGATACTGACAATCAGCGAAGGCAGCCATAGTGTCAGGGTCTGCTCAGGAAACGTGTGTGAGCAGCAGGACGTTGAGATTAACGTTACCAGACCGGTCTCAGTTGATTTTTGGGAACGCTTACAAAAGTATCTCCCCAAAGGGCCTCTGACCGTATCCATCGGGGGTTACAATGCCGAACTGCCGGTCTTTATTGATGATACCCGTGTTGGCATGGTATCTATGGGCAGGCCGCTGATTCTTATGGTCATTGAGGGGAGACATACAGTGAAGGTCTGTGTAGGGATAATCTGCGAAAGTGAAATTGTTGATATCAGGTTCGCACAACCTTTCGTTATAGACTTTGGGGAACGCTTAAAAAAATCCGCAGAATTTCCTACACCCACGGTGCGAATCGTCAATTCTTTTCTGACGGGAAATTCACTTACTGTTGATGTAGAGTTCATTAATCCCGATACAATTGATCATACAATGACTGCTACCATCGGGTGTGGCTATTCCTATAACGATCCCACCAGCAGGGAAAGACATAACAAATATGCACAATCTCCGGTAACCAAATCCGTAAAAGCCGGTAACCGTCTAACCGAGGGTGTCACTATTTCATTAACCGGAGGCTACGCGGTTATTGCAAATGAGCCGACAGTCATTGATGTGGTAATAACATAAATTTCCATTCGTATCTTTTTTTATTGAAGCAGGTGTTCCGCCACTTCATTTTTTTAATATAAAATCTTACCGGAACAACACCGGCATCACTGGTATGACGGGATTATTTCAGGTACTGTCCAAATATACCAGATGTATAGTGGTATCACTCCTGACAGAAACTGATCCTGCCTTCACTGCCTGCCTGTCAGTACCATATATTCGTGGTCTTCTCCTGCTGCATATCAAAGAACATGGCGAAAAACACGGTCTGGAGGCCAAGGGACAATGCCAGAAGTGATACAATACCGGGAATAAAAATGGGCTGGTGCTGGATGAATTTGTAGTGCAGGGCATACAGGCCTCCAAGCAGTCCCATGAGGGTGAGCAGGGTGCCGCCGACATAAAAAAAGACGAGCGGGTGGAAGTTCAAGACAATATATTTTTTCTTTAAGCGCCAGATGAAGTCCCGTAACAGGAGGAAGGATACGTTCA
>JAJRBZ010000092.1 GCA_028679185.1 Methanoregula sp.
ATATAGCTGAGTGTGTAAGAAAAAGTATGTAAATTTTTTGTGGGAAGAAAGAGCCTCCTTTTTATTTATCCCCTGCCCTGAATATCAGCCATTCATCTTTTCCTGCACGTTTGAACCTCACCAGAACATAGATACCATTCAGCCTGTGTCCACGGAGAATAATCTCGATCTTATCAGTATCCCAGTGCTTTGTGTCGTAAGTGCCTTCGTCCCAGATCGAAACGGTACCCGCCCCGTATTCTCCATCCGGAATTGTCCCTTCGAAATGCAGGTAATCCAGCGGATGATCCTCAACTGCAACCGCAAGGTGTTTCTCACCAGATTTCTCTGGAATTCCTTTAGGCACTGCCCAGCTTTTAAGCACGCCGTCCCGCTCCAGCCGCAGGTCATAATGCAGGTGACGAGCGTGGTGCTCCTGAATTATAAAATGGTTCTCTTCCGCACTCATTATTGTTATTCCTTCCGGCTCGCTGGTCTTTGAAAAATTCCGCTTACCATGATAGTTTCGCAAAGCCATTTTCTTAGTGGATCCCAGCGGCTGATAATTATTTTTTGCCGTTCCTCTTTTTATCGGGCCATTAACTGTGTCATCATTTTTTGAATCATTTGAATGATCCTTGTTCCGGACCACAAGCCCCGTATGTTCCGGATAAACCTGCTCTTCTGCGAGCTGATCTGTGGTGCATTCTTCAGGTTTTTTATCCGGACGGACCCTGATAAACCGGGGAATACGCAGTTTCCTGTCCCTTGTAAACTGCTGGTATGCCACCTCACAGACAAGAAAAGGTTCCAGCCAGATGATTTTCTCAGACTGCCCGACTTCTGGTAATTGGGGAATGCTGGTCGTAGTTGTAGAGAAGGACTCTTTTAGAGCCGCAAGATCAGGGTCTGAGAAACCCGTTCCCACTTTGCCAATATAAACAAGCCTTTTGCCTGGATTAACGATATTTCGGGAGAGAGATGGTAGTATCTTTTTTGGGTGGTTCGTGATACTTGGGGATAGACTATTATCGCTTACATTTTCATACAACCCAAGGATCAGAGCCCCGAACGTCTGACTCCGACTGCCCTGTCCCTGAGTATAACCGGCGATCACGCAATCACACGTTTTCCGTCTCTTAATTCTGAGCCACGCAGCGCTTCGCAGACCGGGCTCATAAAGGCTGTCTTTTCGTTTTGCCATGACTCCTTCGAGTCCTTGTGCGATTGCTGCATGGAAGTAGTCTTCACCTCTTGACTCAACGGGAACGGAGAGAATAACATGAGTCCCTTCTCTCACAGCCTGTTTTAGAATTTTTCTCCTCTCGCTGAGAGGGAGGTCTAACAAGGTTTTTTTTCCTTCTTCTAGTATATCGAACACGATGTAAGTAACCGGAACTGATACCCTTTGCAGGGATAAGCTTCCTGGTAGTTCCTGCAATCGCCCAAGCAGGGCCTGAATATCCGGCTTCCCTTTGTTCATCGCGACTATTTCTCCATCAAGCACTGTTCCGGGAGCCAGAGTTAAAAGTTCTAAAAGTTCTGGAAACTGTCCGGCCAGTTCCCTGTCATTCCTGCTTCGTAGAGATAGATCGTCGTTTACATATGCGATTGCCCGCACTCCGTCCCATTTGATCTCAAAGAACCACTCATCCCCGTTAAACGGGCCTGGTGCGGACCTGGAGAGCATTGGCATGTATCGGGTCTTCATGGAAGTCAAAGAGACACCAAATGTCGTTATTTCGCAGAGAGTGATGAAAGAGTATCTTTTAAGGCCTGCATGAGTTCCTTTGCTTCGACAGGACGAGGCTCTTCATACACAATCTTTTTACCCATCAGCTTTTTTTCGATCAGGCTCAGAACCGCTTCACGGTACCTGTCGTGGTAATCGGTCATTGAAAAATCTCCGGAAAGATCAGTGATGATCCTTTTTGCAAGCTGGAGCTCGGCTTCTTTTGGAACCGGAAGACCTGCAAGTGATTCGAATACATGAGGAGGAGTGACCTCATCGGCGTACCGGAGTGTCGTCAGTACAAGTCCCCCACCGTAGACATGTACAACGACAGGATACTCCTTTGTCCTGAGGGTTATAGTCCCGATGGCTGCCCTCCCAAGTTCCTGGAGAGCAGCGACAAGGAGGCTATATGCCTCCTCGCTCCTGTCAGGAGTGAGGATATAGGGAGTCTCAAAATAGACCGGGTCAAGGGAGAGGTAATAAACAAATTTCTCAATTCTGATCTTCCTGCTCGATTCAGGCATGATAGATTTTAATTCGTCCGGTTCGATTATCACGTATTCTCCTTTTCGCACCTCATATCCTTTGACGGTCTCAGTCCATGGTATTACCCGGTCATCTTTTGTACAGACCCTGTCGTATCTGAGTGGCTGCCCATCCTCTTTGTGAAGGAGCCTGAACGAAAGAGACTTGTCTCTGACCATCGTATGAAGCCTGACAGGTACGTTGACAAGCCCGATAGTAATACTGCCGCTCCAGAAAGGTCTTCCTGTGGTACCTTTCTGGTCACGTGCTCCTTCATGCGGGATGACCGGGGTTTCAGCCAGCTCCTTTTTCATGCTTCCTTCCCGGGAAATTGCTTTAATTGGCACCTTTCCGGAACTGGTTCCTGCCTTGGGTTTTACTCCGTCTTTTTCTCCATATGCATGGTTGCGGGACTTATTTCCCGATCGTTTGCCTGTTGTCAAAGATCCCCCTCCATGGTTCTTCTTTTCTCAAAATTACTGTCTTAATATTAAAATCTTCGGCCCGCACACCACTTTTCAGTTCATCCCACAGCAGTGGTGTGGATACCGTTGCGCCTGGTGTGCCTCTGAGGCTGTAAGGAGCTGCCATTGTTTTACCCTCGGCATTCTGGAGGAAATCTATAAAAATGGTCCCCGGATCCCGGGAATGAGGGAACTCAGAGACAACGAGAGGTGTATCTTTAGCGACATTTTTCCCGATACCATGAGAAAAATCCCTGATTTCTCCAAACCTGTAGCCAGGTTTAAGGGGGACAACGATGTGGAGTCCTTTCTTCCCTGATGTTTTGACATAAGACTGGATCCCGGAGTTTTCGAGGTGTTCACGGATTATCCGGGAAACTTCAATAACATTATCAAAAGAGAGAGGTGGTTCGGGATCAATGTCAAAAAGGAGAAAATCCGGAGAATCATAGGACCTGATGGTTCCGAGCGTGATATGGATTTCTAGGGAAGCGAGATTTGCAAGCCATATAAGTGTATCAAGGTTGTTGCATACAACAAAGTGTACTTCGCGATCAGCGGACTCCGAATAGTAGGTAAATTGAGTAACATAATCCGGGGTCCCTTGTGGTGCGTCTTTCTCATAAAAATTTTCCCCGTTTATACCGTCAGGGAATCTGTGCATGGTAACCGGTCTGTTCGACAATAAGGGGAGCATAAACGGGGCCATCCGGATATAATAGGTAATTACATCTTTTTTTGTGATGCGTAATGGCGGATACATTATTTTGTCAAGATTGGTAAAACGGACCCTTGTAAGATCGCTCATTGATATTTGCTTCGCTCCTTTCCCGTTACTTCCTGCCATCGGCAGGAGTTATCCTTCTCTGCTGAAAATAGTATCTTATTTATTCGTGATATGGACTAAGTTGGGAGACAGTTAAAAAACTAAAAGGGGTGGACCTGCGTGCGAATCCAGGACAACTATCCCCTGCTTCGTCATAAATTCAGATTATCCGGAATTTCAGGAAAGTCTTCATCCTCTTCATCGGATTTAGGGGAAAAGAGGGTCCGGACGTACTTCAGCGGTCCTTTTGAACGCGTACTGACCTCAGGAATGCGTCCGGCGGTTCGTTTTTTTGAACTGCTGAAGTCCCGTACAATATATTCAGCTTCAGCAAGCGCTTCTTCCACTAGTTTTTTCTCGGTCACATCCACCATAGATCCTACAATCGCGACTGTCTTCCCGTTCTTCACTACCGGAATCTCGTTGACTTCGACCCAGATGGTACGCCCGTCCTTCCCGATCATCTCAAGCCGGTAGGGGGGTTCTCGTCTTCCCGATGAAATCGCTCTGATCGTTCGTTCAAGACCCACTGCATTCACGGGATTATCAGTCAGGTATTCAGTCCACACACGTTTTCCTGCGTGCAGACGACATCCCAGCAAAGCGCGTATTCTCGGACTGACAAACATCATCACATGATCCAGCGTATGGGAATAATACATCTGGTTCCCACTTTCGAGAACAAGCATGAGCTCATCGTCTTTCTTTTGAATTACCTTGAGCTCGTGTTTTAACCGGGTCACATCACGACCTGTTGCAACGATTGCCATAACCGAATTGTCATTTTCGAGAATAGACTTTGCGGACCAGCTGATACATCGCATCCCTTTTGGAGTTTGAATCCACTGCTCAACAATACAGCTGTAAGGCGGACGAAAAAGCTTGGTCATCTGCGTTGCAATTACATCGGAATATCGCTCAGCGGTAACAGGCATGAAAACACTGCCAACCAGATCCTCCCGGGTTTTTCCGAGGATTTCACAGTATGCAGAATTTACAAAAAGAAGGCGCCCCTCAGGACTGAACTTGACAATAAGATCCTGCTGAGAATCGACTAGATCCCGGTAAAAATTCTCCATGTCTGACGTTATTTCCGTCCCCCTTTATAGGTTGAAAAAGACGTACCCCAAAAAGGGGACTCCATCCTTACTCAGGATCATCTGTTGCAGAACTATTAATGTTGCACGATATTGCACAATTTCCTGATCTGGTAAGGACTATGCTGGTACGGATATGCGTTTCTGATCCTGGGTAACTTTTCGCACCTTTTGCGATTGCAGGGTCTGGTCCGGTATCTTCACGATAAAGGCATACCGCTCTTTTCCATATATCACATTACTAAGCGATTTAAGGGATACAGTAAAACTCCCCGCATTGAAAATATCAATATTCAGCGCTTTACCGGATCCTGATACCTGAGCGAGACCGCATGTAGTCCCCAGATAATAGTTCCAGTTATGGGAAAGCTCTTCCACCTGGACAAAAACACGTCCGGCAATAGCACCGGCAAGGCCGGCCAGACGGATCGCGTAGCGTGATCCATGGATATGTACCTCAGTTACTTCGTGCATGACACCATCACTGTCAAGTGCCCTGCACCCCGTCCTTTGGATATATCCTGCTTTTTTCATCATACCCGACCACCATCTGTCGTATTACGGCGTTGAGTGTAGAGGTATATATCCTGTTAAGTATGCGCGGGGTGAAAGTGATCATAAAGGTGTTGACAGTACAGTATACGCATTTAAAAAAAATGGCCGGAAACAGATCTCTGGTTATTTTTTCCTGTCAATACACGCATTCAGCACCTCTTCTACAAATGACAGCGTGCCCGTGATACCGGCAATAGCATGCGGTGCCAGCATCACCATTCCTCTGAGGGGCGGGGTAAGCCCGACAAAAGCCCGGTTGGTATCCACTGACCGTTCAAATGATGACCCGATGACCAGATCCGGGTTGTGGTGCCGGATAAGCGTCTTCATATGGGAAAAATCCTGAACATGCTCCACCGGAAAAGGAGAGTTGCCTGGTTTGTTTCGTGAGCCCACAAACAGGATATCGGCGTCAAGGTAATGCTTGAGGGTTCTTGCTGCAAATGTCGCATACGAAAAATTACTAAAAATTACTGCATAAGGGGGATCAAACCTGCGAAGAAACTTGTCGCATGCTCTCACGATCCTTTCATCCTCCCGTTCAATTTCCCTCTCAACCGGCGTTGGATCTGCGTCGGGACAGACCGAGGCAACTCTCCTGAATGTTGTCCTGATTTCTTCAAATCCAAGCATACCCCCCAGATTCGTACCAATACCACTGGAAAAATCGCGGTTTGTTCCTACAGTATACGCAGCAGATCGCTTCACCTTTTCAAGCCGATCAAAACAAAAAACAGTGCTGACGCTGACTGATGCACTGCCCAGCAACCGCACAACTTCCAGTACATTACCGCCGGAAAATGGATCGAAAATACAGACCCCGTCAATATTCACCCCTTCTTTTTCAGGATCAACTGATGGTGCAAGTACGGAAAGAGCTTTTTTATATCCGTTCTCCACGTCTCCGGAAAAACCTGGTGCATCGACAAGGATCACAGAATAGTCGTTGAGAATCGACCGGATATCCTCACCAAGTATCGCGGGAACACACGTCATGATTACAGCAGTTTTTTTGCCATTATCAGCAAGACCGTCAAGTACTTCCAAAAGTCGCTGCTCTGATCCAAAAATCACGTCATTTTCAATAATAAACGTGCCATGAAGTGGCGCATGAAGGAGAGTGGCAGGATAAAAGTAGCACCCGCTTGATCCATGGATAACTACGTTGATACCATCAAAACCGGCAAGACATGCAGCAGCTCCGGTCATTGCACATGGCCACAGGGGATTATCACACTCAGGCATGGATTGCACGCCTCCACTGATGGAGCATACGGCGAACTCCTGTCGAACCTACGGGTGATGCATCCTGAACGGGTACCCTGCATCCGTCCCGGTCAACCGAAATACCGATCCTGCCTGCAATTTCACTGGCAATCCTGAATGAATCAGAAGATTTCGCGATTGGATCGAATGTAACCGAAGTACCAAAAATATCCTTAAATTCGGTAAGAATATCATCCTGGAGATTTTTTTCCTCGCGCACAACTCGCAGGCATGGAACGCCAAAACAACCTGCAACCGACTCAAGAAAGCCGATTGTTCCTTCAAGTCCAATCGGATATGATGAAATATATGGTGTATTGAACCGTTTTAGTAACCGTTCGCCAACAGTATACAACGCATTGTCGCGGAGAATATTGAGTCGTGCCGCTCCAAGACGGGTTATATCCTCGACAGAACAATCACGCAGGAACCGCAGGTTTACTGATATTCCCAACGCTGAAAGTAATCGGGTAACTTCTGCATAGTTCTCTTCTACTTCATTTTCGAGATTTTTTTCACCAATAATATTCACACTCCAGTCTTTTCGACATGGTTCAACCGTCTCTGCGATCGCACTGAGTGCATTATTCATGCCATTCTGAAAAGTTCCCCCGAGAAATCCTGCAGTTGGAATGGGTAATACGGGAACATCTCTGTTCCTGCGACAGACTGCCACAACATCATCACCAATCGTATCGACAATACAGGTCGATAGTACAAAAATTGTACTGAAATGCCGCGTTGCCACCGAGTCAAGGGTCCTTTCGAGCGCCTCCTCGCCGCCATAAATAATATCGCTCTCAGACAGGCCGGTCGAGATTAAATCCGGGATGATAACATGATCGTTATCCAGTCCGGTCGCATGCAGAAGTGAGAAGTTGTGATGGGTGCACCCCTTTGGTCCATGTACAACAGTGACTGAATTCCTGACCTGGGTAGTCACCGACAGGGCGCCGGTAAGAGTACACCCGCCGAACCTAGATAAATTCAAGGGCAATGGATTCGAGGTCATCGATTTCAAGGGGGTTCGGAACAGTAAACCGGGTATTTTTCATAATACGCGCTGCAAGGGATCGGTAATGATCAGCCTGTATTGAGCCGGGATCAAATTCAAGTACCGTTTTCCGGTTGAGCTCGGCCAGCTGAACAACCCTGTCACGGGGAATATACTGAATCAGCGTACTGTTCACACGCCTTGCAAACTCCCCGACAAGCTCTTCTTCGAAGGGCTGGTTCTTTGCATTACATATTACACCTGCAAGCCGGCACGTGCTCTTTGTCCTGGCGGAGAGGCGTTTTATCGCCTTGCAGATATTATTTGCAGCATACAATGACATCAACTCCCCGGAGGTAACAAGATAGATGTCCTGGGCGTACCCCTCCCTCATCGGCATCGCAAAACCGCCACATACGACATCCCCCAGTACATCATATACGATCACATCCCCGCGTAAAGCCCCAAATTTCTCGAGCAGGTGAAATGTTGCAATTATACCTCTTCCGGCACATCCTACACCGGGTTCCGGCCCTCCCGCCTCAACACATCGCACTCCGTTAAATCCTGTATATACAATATCTGAAAGACTGATAGCGGCCTCGCCCCTGACCCGCACCAGATCCATAACCGTAGGGATAAAATTCCCATGCATCAGCATCCTAGTGCTGTCCCGTTTGGGGTCGCAACCGATTTGCATAATATCCAGACCCTGTAGGGAGAGGGCAGCAGAGAGGTTCGCCGCTGTTGTCGATTTCCCGATGCCTCCCTTTCCATACAGGGCAATTTGTTTCATCACCGTACTATGAGCCGGCAATTTATATTAGATCTTCTGATGTTAAGAAAAGTAGAATTGCGTTGAAATATCAGATTCTGAAAAATAAAATATTTTAGTCGGATCTCCCGAACAATGCTATAAAGAGCATCACTACCGGAATCACTTCCAGTCGCCCTATCCACATAACACCAATAAAGATCCATTTTGAGACAACTGGCATATCGGGGGATACGTAACCATTATTTATTCCACACGTGGAGAAGGCCGATACTACTTCAAAGACGATGTCGGTGACAGAGTATGCAGTCAGGTGGAACTGCATTACCGCAAGCGTGGCAATAAAGATAGTTGCAACGGAGAGGATGATAATAAGCATGTTCTTTGCGGCCTCGAGTTCTGCGGTTGCTCTCGGGACTATTCTTCCTTCAACCTTGAAAGGAAAGAGTACTTTCCCGCTGACAAAAAGCATGCGGAACCACCAGAAAAGCGTACGGAAGGATGTTGCCACCCGGTTTAGTTTGATACCTCCGGCAGTGCTGCCGGATGCACCTCCGATAAAGGTAAGGAGTGCAAGGAATAACACGGTGACACTAGCCCAGGAGCGCAGATTTGCATTCTGGAAACCGGTAGTTGTAAGGGCAGAAACGGTCATAAATATTCCGTGGGAAAGTGCTTCCTGAAAGTCAAAATTCCCAAAGAAAACAAGATCATACGTTACTACCGCAACTCCGGCACCTGCAAAGAGAAAGAACAATTTGACCTGTTCATCACCAAAAAGACTCCAGCGCCGGTTTTCCACGATGAGATAATATAGCTTGAACGGCACGGCGCCGGCAATCATAATCGGGATGAGAAGCAGTTCAAGTATAATACTATCGTAATAGAGGATACCTCCTTCGTGCAGGGTAAATCCGCCACTTGATATTGCAGAAAAAGCAAGATTTACCGATTCCCATAATGAGAGTCCGGTGAACAGGATAAGACTTATGGCAATGAACGTGAGCAGCCCGTAAATTTTCCAGAGCGCACGCCCGGTCGCTATCACACTGGGCATAAACGGTTCATCCCGCCCTTCTTTCCGAAAGATCTTCGAACTCAGAAGACCGGTACTGCTTGCCAGTGCAATCATAAAAGCAATGATGCCTATTCCACCGATCCACTGCATATAGGATCGCCAGAAAATGAGTGCATGGGGAGCCGTGTCAACCGACCGGATCATTGAAAACGCCGTGCCCGTCCAACCTGCCATCCCTTCAAAGAGAGCATCGGTAAATCCCATATGTAACCCGAGGATGAACGGCATCCCGCTTACCATCGCACAGGTAAGCCAGAAAAGCGCTACCGAACACATGGCAGTAGACAACCTCAACCCACGTTCACTGCGCGGAAGATTTCGCAAAAGCATTCCGAGAATAAAGAAGGTGGCAGGAACACAAGCCATGGGCAGGAGCATGTCCCACTCGGCATAGATTACTGCAACAATGACAGGGACAGCGGTTATCGGAGTGATAAAAGCGAAAATATCACCAAGATCTGCAATAATCGTGGAAAGATGCTCGAGCCGGTGCATCACTAATGGGTTACTGCTGGTGCTCTATTAGTGTTTGCCTGCGTGAAAAATGAGAATGGGCTTTTTAAAGCACTTTTTTTTGGCTACACCTTGTTTGTCCAGAGCCCGTGAATATTACAGTATGCCCGTGCCTTTACATTTGTATCAGCACTGCAGAACTCAGTTTCGGGTTTTTCCCCGGGTAAAAAACCCCTGACGTAGACATTTTCGCCAGCCTTTACTTCAACCCATTCGATATAGTGCTTATCCTCCATGGGGTGGGGAACGGAGCCGACTTTGACCACGATCCCTGTTCCGGATTTCTCAATGACAGGGACATGTTTCTCCTTTCCCTGATCAGCAGTCTTTTCCTGTTGCAGGATCATGGGTTTCCCGCAACAGACCAGGGTTCCATTGGAAGCATGGACCACCTTGGTTATATTTCCGCACACTTCACACTTGTATACTTCAAACATTTTCGTCATAATCCTTCCTGTTTTCCTACACGATGTTAATTTCTTTGTGCTTCTTTAAAATTTCGTCTGCAAGCCGGTTGAGTGCCTGGAACGTTGTCTCGTCCGGAAGACCCTTCACCATAACCGGTTCGATTACTTCAACTTTTACATGGTCAAGCATTTTTTGAATCGTTTCGACAGCCTTACCTCCCCAGCCATACGATCCGATAACCGATGCAAACCGGAATTTGGGTTTGAGCATATTTGCAAGATACGTCGCATATACAACCTGTGGGTGGGGGCCGAAAAGTACAGTAGGTGTCGCGATTATCACCGTCGCTGTATCGACAAGGGATAAGGCAAGCTCCCCTGTATCTGTACGGGTCAGGTTGAAGGGTTTTACCGTGATCCCCCGGGCGATCAGGGCGTCAATGAGGTGTTCCACCATTTTCTGCGTGCTGCCATGCATCGACACATAGGCGATAACAACCTCGTTTTTAACAGTATCCGAGACCCAGTCGGTGTAGGCATCGAGAATGAGCTGCGGACGCTTGTATATGGGTCCATGACTGGGAGCGATCATTACCAGCGGGAGCGCCTTTACCATCTCTACATACCCTTTGATACTGTTACGGAACGGCATCATGATCTCTGCATAATACCTCTTTGCAGAGCGATAGATCTCTGCCTCGTTTGTAACATAGAGTTCAGATGATGCCATATGGGACCCGAAAAGGTCGCAGGTAAAAAGGATTTTATCCTCCCGCAGGTAGGTAATCTGGGTCTCAGGCCAGTGCGTCCACGGGGTCATAAAAAATTCGAGTGTGCGGTCTCCCAGCGACAGGGTTTCTTTGTCTTTGATAATCCTGAACTGGTTAGCCGGCAGATGATGAAGGGCGATGAGAAGGTCTTTGCACTTCTCGTTGGTCACTACTACAGCATCCGGGAAAAATTCCAGGATCATGGGAAGAGACCCGGAATGGTCCTGTTCTGCATGATTAATAACCACATAATCGATCCGGTCGACATTGAGCTTGACGATGTTTGAAAGCAGTTCGTACTCCTTCGTCGGATCGACAGTGTCAATCAGTGCTGTTTTTTCACTGCCGGAAATCAGATATGAATTATAACTCGTTCCGTTCGGGAGGGGGATCAGCTCATCAAAGAGCCTCCGGTCAAAATCAATCGCTCCTGTCCAGTAGATTCCCCGTACTATTTCTCGTGAAACCATAACAACCAGTAATCACTCCTTTTTGAAATTTTTCTTTAATGCACCGCAAACAGGACATTGCCAGTCGTCAGGCAGGGCTGCAAATTCTATTCCGGGCTGTATGTTTTGCAACGGTTCACCCTTTTTTGGATCGTAAGTATGTCCACAGATAGAGCAGGTATATTTTTCCATCATGCAATAACCTCCAGATACCTTTTAAATGTAACAAAATAGTGTGGAGATTTGAAATAATCATTTCGATAGGTGCTTTATTAAAAAAAGCCAGTGGAGGCATCCCGATTTCATCTTTTTCAGAAGGAATCTCTGAGATGATACCGGTTTATAAAGAACCCGAATGAATGGTTTTTCTGCCTTGCTGTATCGATTGAGAAATACTTCAGGATTTCAAACATAAAATCGATACGGGAATCATACTTCCGGGGAATGAGACGATTAAAATCCTCCTTGGTGACGTCGTCGGTAAAGGAAAGGTCAGGGACTTCAAGGTTCTGCGCAGATTCATTTGACAGCCCTGCGTAGTACCAGCTTTCTATCTCTTTAATAACTACAACGATGCTGCTTCCTTCGACATGACTGAAATGGTAATACAGAAGTTGTTTCTTGTCCCGCACCGATCGTTCCGTGTCAATATCTGCAACGAAAATATAGTCATTGTGCATAATCCTGACACTCTTTAAAAAATTATTCACTTTTGAGCGTTTGATGCTTGCATACGGGATTATTTCGACTGAATTATAATGGGTGACAAAAAGCGGCTTAATGATACGCCCGAAAAACCGGATATCGTCCTCACCTTCGACCAGTATGAAAAGACGTTTTTTCATGCTTATAATCCCAGAAGGTTCTGGATGTATAGTTCTTCGATCCCGATCTCGTTTTCCAGAAATGTCCGGACTTCCTCTTTGTCAGCCGGACAGGTAATAATCGAGAATCCTTGAGTATCTCTCGATACAAGGAGGAGATCCTCAATTGAGGCATGTTTTACCACTTCCGAACTATGAGTGGTCACGATAATCTGCTTCCTTTTTGATGACTCCTTCATCATCGAAATTATTCGTGCAACCAAAAAAGGGTGGATATGACTTACTGGTTCTTCGATGACAATAAATGGTTTGTCTTCAAAGTAGAGCAGGACGATAAGCGCAAAGATCGTCATCGTGCCGTCTGATAAGGAGGAGGAAGGAAGATCATGGTTCTTTGCGTATCTTTCACGGAGAGTGAGGACAAGAGAAATATCCATGAACTTTTCTACTGAGAAATTCTCGACAAATGGCAGTACATCGCGCAACAGGTTTGAAAATTTCCGCTTTTTTTCCGGATCGCCGATAATAGTTTTCAGGACAACTGCAAGGTTACCCGCATCCTCATCAAGGTCCCTTTTTCCGGTTATTGCCATTCCTTTTTTCATGAGTTTGGGATCGATATCATAGACAGCAATTCGATCGAAGAATTTCTGGATGTGAGCTATAGGATTCGCGTAGGGGGTTTCCAGGAGCAGTGTCTTTTCCGGCAGGTGTTTTCCGCGGAAATAGAGGGGGATGATTTCCCCTTCGGTAAGAGAACAACCTTCCGGTATATCAACGGCATACGTCAATTCACCACCGTCACTTGTCACCCGTATCTCGCCATTTCCGATTTTATGCTTCTTTACAATTTGTTTATTTTCACGTTTGCACGAAATCACGTCGAAACCTGTGATGAGCCTGTCCGTGGTTATTGTAAATCCATCACCTCTTGGATCAAACCTGATGGCAAACTCATAAGAAGACTCGCATGAATACACGGCGAGCACCGATGTGTCCGTACCCTGACGCCCGAAAATCTCTGACTTTTGGTCGGGATGATAAAAAACTTTAATCCGAAGATCGCGTGCAGGCCCGATCTTCGTGTTCTGAAGATATTCAGATCCCCCCTGCATAGCGATTGCGTTGACGACACCGTTATTTGCAATATCACGGAGGAACTTGAAAATGCCTATAAAATTGGATTTTCCTGCAGCATTTGAACCGATCACAACCTGAAAACTGGATAACTTAATATCAAGCTCAGAAAAACTCTTGAAATTTTCCACAATTATACGCTGAATTGGCATACGAACTCCAAATGTCATCGTTACTCTTGTACAAAAAGAAGATGTTGGTCTTGGTCCTGTATTATATTTTTAAAAAAGAATTTTTCTTATAAGGAAATCCCGAAACTTCCGGGATTCAGTATCAGAATTACGTAGTTAAGATACCCGGCAAAGGATACCCAGCCAATATAGGGTATTAGCAATGCTGCAGCAGGAATTGAAAAACGGAACACCTGAATGATAGTACAAAGCAGCACTGCCCAGAGCAGCACGATAGCCATAAAACCAAAAAATGTCGAATGAAGACCAAAAAAGAAAAAAGACCATCCGATATTCACGACAAGCTGGAAAATAAAAAGAATCAGCCCGAATTGTACTTCCTGGTTCTTTAATCCCGACTGCACTATCAGGTAAAGAGAGATTCCCATGAGAATATAGAGTATAGTCCATACCGGTGCAAAAACCCAGGATGGAGGAGTAATATCAGGTTTTTGCAGACCGTCATACCATATTGGAATTGAGGGGGTTGTGTAATATGAACCCACATACCCTGCCAGCAGGCATAAACTAACGGCAATAACGAAATAGAATATATTTTTTCCCGTCATTACTCTCTGCGGTAGTATTTGAAAGGCTGGCATAAAAGATTATTGGATGAATAAAATTCCGTTATAATACGAATGTATTGGTCGTCTGATAACTCATTTTCCTTTCCGGTAAAAACGCAGGGAATCAATCCATGAAAAAACACCAAAACCTCTCGGGTGTTTTTCCGGAAACACCCCCTCGGCAATGGATTTTACTTCCTCGATGGAATAGAATGCATTCGGGTTAAACTGCTTGATGATCCCCACAACATGCTGCAGGTCCTGTCGTTTTATGATGGTAAAGACCATTTTCACCTTGCCTGTCCCACCAGTGCCTTCGATACTGGTTACGCCATAATTCTGTGAACGGAGATAGTCGATAAGTTCCGC
>JAJRBZ010000093.1 GCA_028679185.1 Methanoregula sp.
GCAGCCGCGAGCAGGACGACCGTGCCGTATACAAGCAGGGACATAATGAATGCTCCCGCGATACTGTGCGCAATCCCGCCGTGCGTGAACAGGTAGAGAGATGGGTCCCTGTCAGAAATCTGCGGAAAAAAGATGTCTGCATCCGGGATCACCGACCCAAGGACAGCAAACGGGATAAAGGGAGTAAGCCCTTGTGCAGAGAACAGGATAGAGGCTATCAGGGCGTGGGAGAGTGCGTCCACGAAGAAAGGTTGCGGGGGGCAAGGTAAAAAGGCTTATCGGATCTGTCCTGCTGATAGTGCATCATTTATCCGGAATATACCAGAAATCTCTGCTGTAGTGAGGGGTTATCCCGGGGATGAGCGGGTGTTAATGGAGGTTTTTATAAAAATGTGCGCCGGGGTAAACACATGAGTCCCCCCATATTATTTCCCGAAATATTTCACTACATCCTTCAGGTTCTCGCGGACCGGGAGACTCTGGGGACATTTCTCCTCGCATTCCCCGCATTCCTGGCACAGTGACGCATAATTGGGGATACCGTCAAAGAAACCGCCGAGGAACATCGTATAGATCTGCCGGGTCTGTTCCTCGTCGTCGTACATGTGTCCGCGGTTGAAATACTCGAAGCACTCCGGGATGCTCACACCGTGCGGGCATGGTGTGCAGTACCTGCATCCGGTGCAGGGGATAAGGATCCGCTTCTCGAACTCTTTTTTCACCTTCTTAAACAGGGAGAGCTCTGTCTTTGTCAGCGAGTCAGGTAACCCGTTTTTGGCCATGGCGACATTCTGGCAGACCTGTTCTGGTGTCGACATGCCGGAGAGGACGACCGTCACTTCCGGATGGTTCCAGACCCAGCGGAGCGCCCAGCCGGCGGGAGGGTGCTGAACTTTTGCCTTCTGCCAGATCTCTGAGATACGCGGCAGGTCTTTTGCCAGCAGACCACCCCGGATCGGCTCCATGACGACGATGCCGAGCCCTTTCTTTGCCGCATATTTCAGCCCCTCTGTGCCCGCCTGGTAGTGCTCGTCCATGAAATTATACTGGATCTGGGCGAACGTCCAGTCATAGGATCTTACGATCTCCTTAAAGAGGGACGTGTTGTCATGAAATGAGAACCCGGCATAGCGGATCCGCCCATCTTTAATTGCACCGTCGAGAAAATCCGTGACGCCCAGCGCCAGGAGGTTCTCCCAGAACGGCTGCATGAGCCCGTGCAGGAGATAAAAATCGATGACATCGGTCCTGAGACGGGCGAGCTGCTCATCGAGATATTTGTCCATGTCCTCCCGGGACTTGATCAGCCAGCCCGGGAGCTTGGTCGCGAGGTGCACCCTTTCGCGGTATCCGCCAGCAAGTGCCCGGCCGACAAACGGCTCGCTCGCTCCATTATGATAAGGATACGCGGTATCGACGTAATTCACACCGTTGTCAATCGCGTACCGGAGCATTCCGGTCGCCATTTCCTCATCAATCTCCCCGTTTCTTTTCTGGGGGAGCCGCATGCATCCGAATCCGAGAATGGAGAGTTCAGGAGAGACCTTTTTCATCTTCCGGTAGAGCATGGTCCTTCACCGTTATCCGTGATCCAGATTGCATGTGCGATTCCGTATAAATGCTTGCATGGGAGGATTACCCGACTTGAGACAAAAAACAGGATGCTGGGATGATCGGTAAACATTATGCCCTGAACGATACCTTTGCTGTGTAATCAACATTCAGAGCAGGATCATTTATGGAAGATTCAGCGGATTCAAATACATACTTAGAAAAAATATGCTACCCCACAGAACGGTATCTCATCGGGCATGCCGTTAAGAATAAGGAACGTCTTATCAGTGCGATGATAAGTAACGCTCTCCTCAATGAACCCGCCGGGTTTGAACAACTCAGCTCCATTCATGCTGACAAGAGCCTGGAAACAATCGGGGATTTTATCCTGGACTTTGTAATCATCGATAACTTTGCCACAAAAGACCGGTATACCGCACAGCAGATTGATGATTTTCGCCAGTGGTACGGAAATAATGAAAACCTCCAGTATTTTGCCAAAAACTGTATCCATTTACACAATTACATCCTCTGGGGCCCCAATGAAAGAAAACAACAAATCTGGGATAAACCGACAACGGTTATTCTGGCAGACCGGTTCGAGATGCTGGTTGCTGTAATCTATCTTGAAAATGGCATCGATGCCGTGAAAGAATTCTTAAAAAAACATCACTTTTTTGAAGAAATAGACACATTGAAAGAACGGTAGCCCCCCTGTTCCATATTTATAAAAAATTCACGAAAAATTCACTCTTTCTTTTCGGGATCTTCAACGAACGGGACACTGTTTTCCCCGGTCTTGTATAAGGGCAGTTTCTCCATCACGGCCCCGCCAGCACCAACGTCAATATCCTGTGCGTCAGCTTCCTGCCGGATACGCCGGACCTCTTCATTCAGCTGGGCAGGAGAGATCACCTTTGCACGTTTCTCCAGGGGGGGATTCATCTTATCGGATTTCTCAAAACTGATAGTCTTTTCAAGAATTTCTTCAGGCAGACAGGAACAATGATTGAGGATATTGATGAATTCACCGCAGAAATAACTGTCAATCTGGATCCTTCGCTTGGTAGCATGGGCAAATTTCCCGATAACCCGGCAGATATTCTCGCGTTCCTCCGGGCTGAGCTGTTCTGCAAATTCATAATCTTCGATTTTCTTCAGGCTCATGATGACAGGTTCCAGGGTGTCTATTGTCACGATATACACAACATAGTCCGCCAGGTTATAGTAAAGCTGACTGATGGAATCAAGGGTATTGGTGGGAATTACAAGAAACAGCGATTTATTCACTTCAGGTTCCTGGACATATTTTTTCAGCTGTTCGGTCTGTGTTTTGATATATAGAGGAAAATTCTCAAGGTCGTCGGATAGCGGACTCTTTGCATCAAAGATGATGAATTCACCGGCAATTTTTATGGTATTATCGGGTTTTCCCGGGAAGGGTACGTGTTCCTTGTCGATGTATTCAATCTGGTGACGGGAACAGATACCGCGTATGAATTCCTCGACTTTCATTTCATGATTTTTCCAGGTCTCACGCATCTTTTCAAACTGGATGCGGACCTGTTCCTCCCGCTCTCCCTGGAGTCGGATCCTGTCGTCATCGAGTTGTTTTTTAAGGGCGTTGAGTTCTGTTATCCGGTGTTCGTACTGTTCCTGTTTCTGCTGGTCGGCTTTTGCGAATGCTGATAACTGGCGCTCTTTTTCAATTTTTTCTTCTATTAAATTCTGGATCTCGAAATTTTTCAGGTTAATCTCTTTGTCCAGATCGGCAATCCGCTGGATGTTTTTTGTTTCCGATTCTTTCAAAGCACCACATTCGAATTCCCTGTTTCTGAGTACCTGGGAGGTATTCGCGCTGGCATTCCTTAAAATCTCATGATCAGCTCTTAAGTTTGCCAACAGGGATTTCTGGTGATCCAGGTCCTGATACATAGTGCGCAGCTGGTTCTGGACCTGCCGGTTCTGCTCATAGAGTGCATTGACTTCATTTGTCAGGGTATTGAGTTCATTCACAGCAGCGGAATTGATTACCCGGATCCGGTTCCAGCCGAATAATCTCCCAAAAATACCAAGAGATTTAATATTTTCAAAGAGAGCATGTAAATTCTCTGTTGTTGAGATGACCATTCTGTACTCCTTATGAAACCGTACGTCCGGTATTGAATAAAATTTTTCTCATCAAAAAACCGTTTATGGCTGCTTTTTTTATTAAAACGGGTGTAAATATCCGCCACACTTTTTTCAATTCAACGGGATATAAAAAAATGACTGGTTAGGGGATATCAGACTTGTATCAATGGAGGTATATGAAAAACAATCACTTCTTCCTCCCTTTTGTGCTGTCATACCCGCAGTGGTTGCATGAGTAGCTTCCGTCGGGTCTGACTTTAATACTGGCCGCCTGGCACTTCTCACATATCGGACGGTCGTGTTTCACATGCGGGGGTTGTTGTTGTTTCTTATCCATGGGGATTGATAGCCTGTCTCTCCTTAAAAGGATGTCCGTCGTCTCTGGTGCAGAAGTATTCCCGTACGAATGTCCTGCCCGGTCACCACGACCCGTTCCCCTGCCATCCCGCATGCTTGTACAGGTGCATCGCCATGTCTGCAGCGGTCTTGAGGAGAAGGAAGATAACCAGTACCGGGAGGGTTGACGTAATGCCGGCAATCCCGAGGACAAGCATTACAACCGCTCCGAACATTATGGTGAAGTGCATTGGGACAATCCGGTAATAGGGGCCGGAAAAGGTTTCCATCATAAAATTCTCATCCTGCCGTAACCGGTTCCGGTAGTACAGCCAGGAGAACAGGTGGTTTACAAAAAAAAGCCCGCAGGAAAACCAGATGCCCTGGCTGGAAAGATCCACTACCCCAAAAAGTCCGGATTCTACGATAAAGGAGTAGTACGCTATATGGAATATGCCGTAGTGAATGGCAAAGAACACCCCTAGGATCCAGGCCTGGGTCCGGACACGGGCGGGCTCTACCGTTCCGGTCTCCCCGTTTCCTGCACGGGACCTGTTCATTGCAGCACTGATGGCCTTAGTATCGGCACCCAGCATCGAAATGACGGTGAAGATGCCGATAATGATGCTCTGGGCCCAGTAAATGAATATGACCGTGGCTGCTTCCCAGTTACCGGCAATTGCCAGCACGATGGTGACAAGGTTGGCAGACAGGAGCGCGATGACCGGAGGGGTGAGATCAAAATCCCCCGAAAGAATACGGGAAAAGGATTGCAGGGTCATCATACCGTACTTCACTGTTGATTCCTCTGCCTGATGGATGTTTTGAAACCGAGTCCCCCCTTTTCCTACAGTACTGATTCGTCAAAAGGCAGGAATACATCAGATGACTCTGCGGATCTCAGAAGTATCCGATTATATCATGTTCCTGAAAACGGCAATCGAAAATCTGGAAGTAAAAAACAGTTCATGACCCATCCACCTATGAAACAGTATGAACAGGTCAAGGAAGATCTGAAGAACTATCTGCAGGAAATGGATCTTGCTATTACCAAAGAATTCGATACAGATGACATTTGTGGATTCTGGATAAAATTCGGGGATTTTCCCATCCTGGTTGAAAACCAAAAACCACTAAAATACTGTGTTGTTGCACTCCAGATCACATTTTCCGATGAAATGATCATCAGGACCCTGAACGATTATTACGGAAAGCAGGATCACCAGTTTATTTTCAGACTGACTCAGGTGCTCACCTCCCCGCAGACAGGCTTTGTAAGGGTTGTTGAAAACGGGCGGGTAATAGGATTTACGATTATGAAAAGCATCTACCCGTTTCACGACGGGTTCTCGATTTGTGACCTTGATTCTGCTGTTCAGGCTGTCGTGAGTACCGGGGCTGTTGGTATTGCATTCCTGAAATCCGAGATGGGACAGATGGATCTTGACCATACCCCGCAAAGGCCGGTATCTGAACCAGGACCGATGTATGAATAACGGACGGGATACATCCAGGAATCCTTTGTGATCTTATAACGGAGACACCAGAATGACTGAACTGAACCGCTCATTAGGTTTCTGGGGAGCCACGGGCATAGGCATTGGAGCTATCATCGGTACCGGCATTTTTGTCCTCATCGGTGTTGCATCAGGAGTTGCCGGGCCGGCAGTTATCCTGTCATTTATCATTGCCGGATTTGTCGCCCTGCTTTCCGGACTTTCTGCTGCTGAACTCTCTTCATTCATCCACGAAGCAGGGGGGAGTTATATTTACACGACAAAAGCATTCGGGGAATTTCCGGGATTTGTTGTCGGCTGGATGAAATCGTTTGATTACATTGTCGGTGCCAGTGCCGTCAGTGTCGGTTTTGCTGCCTATCTCACATATTTTGTCGGCAATCCCGGCAACAACCAGTACACTTGTCACTGCTGCAACCATATGGCCCCTTTTTCTCATGCTCTTAAACGTTAAAGGTATAAAAGAAGCATCCGGGACCAACAATCTGTTAGTCGCCCTCAAAATTCTGGCATTGCTGATATTTATCGTCGTGTGCGCAGCCGCCCTTATCACCAGTGGGAATTATTCGAATTATAATCCGTTCTTTCCGCAGGGATTTTCCGGCGTGATGTCAGGAGCGGCGATCATATTTTTTGCCTTTATCGGGTTCAATACCATTGCCGTCATGGCAGAAGAAGTAAAAGATCCCGAAAAGAATGTGCCGAGAGCAATCCTGTTTGCGTTTGCTGTCTGTACCCTGATTTACATCGGTGTTTCAGTTGTAGCGGTTGGCGTGGTGAACTGGGAACTCCTCGGCTCCTCCAGTGCACCGCTGGAATTTGCGTTAAAGAGGGTTACTGATAATATCTTCATCCTGCAGTTTGTGGCAATATCTGCACTTTTTGCCACCACATCGGTAATTATGGCCTCTATCATGGGAGGATCCCGGGCACTTTTCGCCATGGCCCGCCAGGGTGTCCTGCCAAAAGGGTTGTCAACCATTTCCAGCCAGAGTGTCCCGTTGTACACCATACTTTTGTGCGGGGTTATCATCAGTGGGATTGTCGTTTTGACAGCTGGCAACCTTGACTGGCTTGCATCCCTGTTTAATTTCGGCACACTGCTCACCTTCTTTTTCATCAACCTCAGTTTACTTAAACTCCGCAGGACCATGCCGGATGCCAGAAGGGGTTTTAAGGTTCCCTTTTATCCCTGGACTCCCGTCTTTGCCATGATCAGCTGTATCGTCCTTGCGTTTTACCTGAATGCAAATGCCGTGATCACGGCCTGCATCTTTTTAGGTCTGGGAATTGTCGTCTATTATCTTAATAAAAAAAGGGAAGCCTCAAGAAAATCTTCTTCAGATCACCTTTAAACTTTTTTCCCATGTCTTTAAAGAGAGATAAAATCGTGAGGGGATCCGGTATCTGGTTTGCTGTTTTAAAAAAAGAACCGGATTTTTTCACTCACGACACCAACCCGGGTCAGAATAACCAAGACTTCTTCGATTCAAAATCCGTCAGGACATGACGGTAATCATCAAACCATCGTGCCACCGGATTGCTGCGGAACACCATGAATTTCCCGATGTCAGCGGGATCGGCCGACTGGTGGTATCGCATGAAGACCTGACCTGCCGTCTTTCCCACCATCTCAATCTTGCCGGTAGCATGCGACATCACGAACCGGGCCCGTTTCGCAAGTCCTGAACACGCCTGCCAGGATTTCTGGATTATTTCATACGACTGTTCGACCGGGACCTGGAAGATCCGGTTTCCAATCGATGGCCGGCACTGGAAAATGTAATAGGGCGAGATTCCCGCAAATGACAGTCTCCGGAAGAGCTCGGCAAATATTTCCGGCTCACTGTTGATACCTTTGAGGATTGGTGTCTGGCTGACGATAATGACACCAGCTTTTTGGAGTTCTTCAGCAGCCCGGACTGAAACATCGGTCAGTTCCCGGGGGTGATTGAAATGCGCCATCAGGTATATGCGTTTTTCCGGTGTGCTGTACCGCGAGAGAACGTAGCGGAGGTCAGGGTCATTGAGGATCCGGTACGGGTTATAGGCCAGCATCTTGCTGCCGATCCTGATGATATTGACATGCTCAATCTCACGGAGCTGGCGCAGGATCGATTCGAGCTGGCGGGTTTCAAGGGTCAGGGGATCTCCGCCGGTTAACAGGACATCCGTGATCTCCTTGTGTTCACGGATGTAGTCAACCCCTTCAGAAACATCCTTCACGGTCTCGCGTTCGTCCCCCATGAACAATCGTTTGCGGAAACAGAACCGGCAGATCCCCCCGCAAATATCGGTCAGGAGCAGGAGTCCGGTCTGACGATATTTATGCTGCAGGCCGGGTTTTCTCGTATAATCTTTTTCACACGAAGGGTCGAGACATCCCCCTCCGTTGAGTTCAGCAGGATCGGGGATCACAATCCTGCGAAGAGGATCATGTCCGTCTTTCCAGTCAATCAGCGACAGATAATACTCGTTGGAGCGGAACGGGAATGTGTCACTCACCGTCTCCATTGCGTCACGTTCCTTGGATGCAAGCCCGATGAAGTTGTCAAGCTCGGCTATAGTACTCAAATATTTCTGATTCATCATACACCTCGGTGTTTCAGGTTGTGCACTGCCTATTGAGGAGGCAGGGGTTGAGTAATACGAAAAACTACTGATCGCCAGTAAAGAAAATTAAGCGCATTGTGTGCACCACTCAACAAAAAGTTACTGGGAACTAATCCTTTAAACCTTTTGTGCCATTTCAATTTTGCATGGCAGAACACCTGAACAGGGGCAAAAAGACGTCTGGAATATTTTCAGGCATTACCGGTTCCGTTAACGCTGAATCCAAAAAGCGATTTCGGATAGACAAAGTGCTGACATAATATGAACACTGTTTTTACGGTAATCATGGTTTTTCACCGAACCAATAGTTCACAGGTTGAGGATTAACGGTTAATGGTCATGAAGAGAGAACGTGTGGGGTATGCATAGTGAAAAAAATTGACGATTCAGGTATTGAAAAGGAAATTCATAAATTTTCTGTCGATCTGCAGGAAACAGTGACGAGGTTTAGAGTATCATATTTGCAGTCACGAAGGGCAATTGTAAAGATTTTATTACATTACCAGGAAATAACCAGAGTTACCCGGTAATATCTCATCAGAAACAGGATTTTTCATGACGCAGGCCTCGCTTACCTGTTATCGTACCAATAATCTTTTTTCCTGTTAGTATTTTTTAAAAAAAATTATCGCAGGGGGAGCTGGAACTCCCTGACCATCTCGGCCATCTCCCGCAACCTCCTGTTGACAAGATAGTTGACGGTTCCTTCCTTATACGACCCGTCAGGCTGCCGTTCGCCTGCCGGTACTCCGGTGAGAAATTCAATACCCTCATCGATGGTCCTGGCCGGGTAAATGGCAAACTTTCCCGCTTTTGCCGCTTCAAGGAGCTCTTCTTTGAGCATAAGGTTCTGGACATTGCTTGCCGGGATCATGGCTCCCTGCTGCCCGGTCAGGCCTTTGGCCTTGCATAGTTCGAAAAAGCCTTCAAGCTTTTCGTTTACCCCCCCGATAGCCTGCACCTCACCCCGCTGGTTCACGGATCCGGTGACGGCAATGGACTGTTTGAGGGGCAGACCTGAGAGAGCAGAAAGAATCGCATAGAGTTCCGTGCTCGATGCACTGTCACCGTCCACTCCCCCGTAACTCTGTTCGAAGACGAGTTTTGCGGAGAGGGAGAGCGGCTTGTCCTGGGCATACTTGCTGGCAAGATAGCCGCCGAGGATAAGGACTCCCTTGGTATGGGTCGGTCCGCCGAGTTGTGCCTGGCGTTCGATGTCAATTATCCCCTCCCGCCCTACGGCAACACTGGCGGTCACCCGGGAGGGCCTGCCGAAGGCAAAGTCCCCGAGCTCCATCACCGATAGCCCGTTGATCTGCCCGACCTGCGTTCCTTCCGTGTCTATTAAGAATACCCCCCTTTCGATGAACTCCTGTATCTTCTGCTGGATCAGGTTGGAACGGTAAATCTTCTCCTCGATTGCCTTTTCAATATGCCTTACCGTGATATTCTTCGCTTTTTCCTGCATCGCGTAGAAGTTCGCCTCCCGGATCAGGTCCGCAACGCTTGCAAATCGTGTGGAAAGCTTTTTCTGGTCGTCTGCGAGCCTTGACCCGTATTCCACAACTTTGGCAACTGCAGTATTATCCAGGTGGGTTAAGGTGAACCGTTTACAGAGTGTGCAGATGTATGCTGCATATTTCTTCACGTTGTCTTCATTCCGGTCCATTACCGTGTCAAAGTCCGCTCTAACCTTGAAGAGCTCGGGATAGTCCGGGTCTCCCTGGTTCAGGATCTGGTTGATATCGGGTGTGCCGATAAGGATTACCTTCACGTTCAGGGGAATCGGCTCGGGTTTAAGTCCCCGTGTCATGATGAATCCTGCCTGTTCTCCCGGCTCCTCAATTTTGACCTTTTCTGTTTTGAGGGCTGATTTGAGCCCGTCCCAGGCAAAGGGATACCGGAAGAGGTCCAGCACCGGGATTACGAGGTACCCGCCGTTCGCTTTGTGGACTGAACCAGGGCGGATCATCATGAAATCCGTTGTTACGACGCCGAACTGGACTTCTTTTTCTGCTTTCCCCAGGAGGTTCTGGTAGCTTGGGGTCTCCTCAAAGACGACCGGTGCCCCGTCAGGACCTGCATTGTCCACCACCACATTAATCTCATATTTCCTGAACGCAAGGTCCTTTGCGAGCCATTGCTGGAACTGGGGCGGCACCTGCTCCTGCTGCTGCTGTTGCTGCTGCCCTGATCCCAGGAACGTACCGAGGTTATCCAGGATATCCTTCTGGACGCTGTCAATATATGGGATGACTTCGCTGATCTTTCCGTATTTTTCTTTGAGCCCGGCGAGGAGATGGCCGATGGCATAGAGGGCGACTTCGTTATTGAGCTTACTGACAACTTCCATCCCTTTCGCATCGAGTTCCCGCAACTGGTGGAATCCGCTTCGCAGATCCGCATCAAGTGCTTCTCTCTTCTGGAGTATCTCTGCCTTCCTTTCCTTGGGGAGCGCTTCAAAATCTTCCTGGGTGAGTGGTTTGTCCTCAATCACCGGGATAATCATGAGTCCTGTGGGCCCCATCTGGATTGTAAAGCCTTGTTTTGCAGCTCTCTGGGTAACCTGCTCCACGATTGTCTCTCGTTCCTTATCGATTTTCCCAAGAGCCTCCTGGCGTTTTGCAGCGTAGTCCTCACTCTCAAAAGCTCTTGGTAACGCCCTTCTTGTTTCTGCAATGAACGTAGACATATCTGCTTTCAGCTGGCTGCTCATACCAGGAGGAAGCCGGATTGCATTAGGCTCGTACGGGTTGGCAAAATTGTTGACATAGATCCAGTCATCGGCTCTTGATTTGGTCCTTGCCAGTTCGTCAAGGAGCTTCTTTACTGCAGTTCTTCTCCCGGTGCCTGGTATCCCTGCAACATAGGTATTGAATCCTTTCTCCCGTATTTCAAGCCCAAAACGGAGGGCTTTTTGTGCCCTGTCCTGCCCGATAATCTCTTCTGAGGGTTTCAATGTTTCCGTCGTGGAACACTCAACCTGTTCGGGCTTGTAGGAAGCCCGGTAATCCCCGAGGGATAATGCTTTGATCATAACGATTCTTCCTGTAATTTCATTGTATCCGCTGACTCCGCAAGTAAAATCTTTTTCTTTTAAAACATGCACCTGTCATCATACCATACTTCGACTTTACACCAACCTTCACCGCTCATGTCCGGAGTGCCGTTATAATTCCTTGTTTTTGCTCAAAAGTCTGCACGGCACGCGGCGCTCCAAGAAGGATGCGGCGTGCGGTGTTATAGACGCTCGGTGTTTTTTCCGGGTCGAGATCGGTGAGCAGCCGGGCAAGGATCCCGACAAGGGGTACCTGGTCTTCTTCTTTCATGGCATCAAGGGCCCCAAAGACTCTCAGCATCGACACGGTGCTGTACTCGTTGATGGGTGCGAGCCTGTTTAAGGTCTTTTGCAAAAAGGAGCGTCCGTGTTCCGTCTGGAGGGATTTCTTCCGGTTCAGGGCAAATCTCCCGTAGAGTGCCCGCTGGTCATTTGCCTGCTCGATCCGGAATGCATCTGACTGCTCAATCCTGGTGATAAGATCCAGTACTTGCGGGCTGCTGTTGCCGGCAATAACCGATAGAAAATTCTCCCAGCTGACGAGATTTTTCTTCGATTCCTGTTCAAAGGAATCGAGTATGGTATGCCGGTCACCTGCTGAACTGTCCATGTAGAGGCTGAATGCAACCAGCTTATCGGTTGCATTCTCTGAACTGGTGAACTGGTCCTGTATCAGCTGGTGGATATCGGGGGTATCCAGCCGCGAGAGTACGGCAAGAGCAGTATTTTTAATCTGTCTGTGTTTTATCGCACGGGCTTCCTCCTGTAGGGTATCACGCCTCTCATCCGGAAAATTTACGGACGTGTAGATATCGAGAAGATCCGTTGTATGCCTGGCTGCAATGGACTGAAGGATCCTCTCGCGGACATCATAAAGCGCCTGGTAATGATGGGCATATTTTTTATCCGGCGCAGATTCAAACACCGTTAAAAATTGCCCGCCGCCCTGCATCATCAGGTCACGGTCGGACAGGAGCCGGATAAAGAGGTCAATGCATGCCGGGTCCGGGCGGGCAGACGGGTCGGACAGCATCGTTAACTTTTCCCGGTCGATAATTGTCATGAACGCTATATACCGGTTGACAAGGTCGCTGTCCCGTTCAGCCTGGAGGTACAGTTCCGGTACCAGTGCATCGTAACTGACTTTTCCGTAAAAGGAATATCCCCGGTTCAGGGAGATGAACGCGGGCGGTTCAGGAGCATTGAGTTCGAGCGTTTCTTCTTCTTTTTCAATCCGGTGGAGAACCTCGGTTATATCACTTCCCGATTCAGTCACCAAAGCGATCCTGACCGGGAAGATCCAGTGTTTTTCCGGACTGTCCCCCGCCTGCCGGAGCTTCAGTGTCATTACACGACGCTCACTGTTGTAGGATGCCTGAACCGAAAGCGTGGGAAAACCGGTCTGTTTCAGCCACCCCTCTGCCATGGGAGCTAACTGTTGTCCGGATACCTCTTCCATTGCCCGGACCCACTGGTCGCGGATTGCATTTCCATGCCGGTACCTGCTGTGGTACAGGTCAAGCCCCTTCACGAACAGCTCTTTTCCTATGCAGGTCGCTACCATTCTTACAAATTCAGGGGCCTTCATGTAGGTGATACCGGTGATAAGTTCGTTGGGATCATTAAATCCTTCGGGTTCAACAGGCAGTGACGCAGCCCCGCTGTCGAGTTCAAGCGTCCCGCTCCCGGGAGCAAGCAGTGAAAGGACGGTCTGCAGCCGGGAATAGTCCTCACCGAAATGGAATGCATGGTACTGGTTTTCGATATGGACAGTGACCGCTTCATTGAGCCAGATCTCAAACGGTGACCAGCCCGTAACTTCAGATCCATTGAGGTTGTGGTAGAATTCATGCACCTTTACCTTGACAAGGTATTCATACGCAGAATCCGTCATTGCGGGAAACGGCATGATACGGTTTGCGGAAATAGTTGTGTTACCCACATTTTCCATCCCCCCGAAATCCGAATTCTGCATAGCGATTTCACGATAGGTCATTCCGATATATGCATACCCGGGGACGACCTGTGTAACAAGGGCATGAAGCTCTGAGCGGATTTTTTGCAGCTGCGGAGAATACGGATTACTTTTTTTGATACGGTTCATACCTCTCATCAGCATGTAAAGTCGTTCACGTATTGTCCCCCTGTTATACCTGCCCGGGCCGGTAAAGAGATTTACCCAGAGCACAGCGTCATGGAGGATGTCCAGTGCCTGCCCTGCCGGTTCAGGATCAGATTGCGGGGGGACCAGCAGCTCAAGGGTGCACTGCCTGCCATCCGGGTATTCGCACTCCTGGCTGAAGGTTGCATACGTCCCGCACCCGAGAAAGAACAGGTACGGGGCCATCGGGGTGATGATATTTTCATAGGTAATTTTCACCCTGCCGGTCCCGGCAGGCTGGCGCGGGACAGCCACATTCCCGTTTGTAATCAGGTTTGTGTACCGCTCATCGGCAATGATCGTCGTGGTATAGGTGCATTTTGCCGTCATGTCATCAATACAAGGGACCAGGCGCTGGAAACCCCACTGCTGGCACTGGGTAATCTGCTGGGGCGGTGCTCCCGGAGGGGTTTCATCGTAATACAGCCCTTCAAGAATATTTTTTGTCGGGCGGCAGACTGTTTCGGTATGCAGGGTGAACGGTGTCTTTGGTAAAACCGGATCGTCAAACCTGATGGTCAGGCTGCTTTTTGCACTGTCGTATATATAGGTACACGGATGCCCGGCACAGTGTACCGTGAGAATTTCAAGATTTTTTGCATTCAGTGTAACCTCAGGAAGCGGATTATCGAGGGATTCAGCATGCAGATCCGATATTACTTTTGTGTGGTCATCAAAAACATCAAAGATAAGATCCATATGGATGACGCGGAGGGGAATTTTCCCGAAGTCCTCCCGGTAATACCGGAACATGCGATCGGTCATGGCTTGCAGCTTTCCTGTCGAAGGTGCTCTATGCCGAGGTATTTATGCATATGCACGTTTTTCAAAAAATATAACAATAGACCGGTCCCTGTTATCTGCCCCCCCAGCCGGACCGCCTCACGCTCTTTGTATATTCCCCCGGGGCGGTGGCGGGCCCGCCGACACCCGGCTCGAGATACAGGGTGTTCATTTGTCTGCGAACCGTCACCGGCAGCCTGTTTGAAATAATGAAAAGTCGGGACATCCGGAGGTCACCGCCGGTTGGAGCCTGCAGGTGCTCCAATAAAAAGTGTATTAACAGAACAGGCAGCAATCTTACCGGCACGAGTATGTCCGTTGTTTACAGGACAGGATCGCATTGCATGACTGTAGCAATTCATATCGAAAACTTAACCCGGCGATTCAACAACCTGGTCGCTGTCGACAATATATCCTTTGATATCGAACACGGGGAAATTTTTGGCCTGCTTGGCCCCAACGGAGCGGGAAAGACAACGACCCTCTCCATGCTCTCCACCATGCTTAAACCCACATCAGGTTCAGCGACGGTCAACGGCATCGATATCGAACGCGATGAGGACGGGGTCAGGAAATCCATAGGCATTGTCTTCCAGGACCAGAGCCTTGATGAAGAACTGACAGCCTGGGAAAATATGGACTTTCACGGGCGGCTTTACCGGATCCCCTCAGACATCCGGAAACAACGGATCACCGAACTCCTCCGCCTCGTTGAGCTGGAAGACCGGCAGCATGATATTGTCAAAACATTTTCCGGAGGGATGAGGAGGCGGCTGGAGATCGCACGGGGTCTTCTTCACCATCCTTCGGTCCTCTTCCTGGATGAACCGACGCTGGGCCTTGATCCCCAGACCCGCAATCACCTCTGGCAGTATATTGCATCACTGGCCCGCGAGAAGGGAATAACCATTATCCTCACCACGCATTACATGGAGGAAGCCGACCGGTTGTGCAGCCGGGTCGCCATTATCGATCACGGGAAGATCATTGCCCTTGACACCCCGCAAAACCTCAAGGACGGTATTGGCGGGGACGTTGTGACTATCCGCTCACCGGACCCGGCAGCAGTCATTGCAACACTGACTGAACCATGGATCACCCGCGCGGAACAGCATAATGACGAGGTGATTGTCAGCCTGCAGCAAGCCGAACAGCATATCAGCACCATCGTGACGCTGCTCAATACGCACCGGGTCCCGATCCAGTCTCTCGCGATTCACAAACCGACCCTTGAGGACGTCTTCCTCTCCTTTACCGGAAAAACCATCAGGGAAGAGGAAGCGGACCATAAAACGAACATGCGGATGTACCAGAGGATGGTGAGGCATTAACCATGGACATCGTGTACACCATCTGGCTTAGGAATATGAAACGCTACATCCGCTCCAGAAGCCGGATCATCGGCAGCATCGCCATGCCGCTCTTCTTCCTGCTGTTCTTAGGTTTCGGCCTTAATTCTGTCGTGCAGTTGTCCGGGATTGGAGGGAATTACGTCGCGTTCCTGATCCCGGGCATGGTCGCCATGAGCGTGCTGTTCACGTCCGTTTTTTCCGGGATACAGATCATCTGGGACAAACAGTTCGGCTTTCTGAAAGAGACCCTTGTTGCACCTGTCTCACGGCTTGAGATCATGGTAGGCCAGACCCTTGGTGGGGCAACAACCGCAGTCCTCCAGGGGTCCATGATCCTTGTCCTTTCAGTGTTCATAGGGTTTTGGATTTCCAGCCCGGTTGGATTTCTTATAGCACTCGGGTTCATGATCCTGATCGGTATATCCTTCACCGCGTTTGGTATCGCGATCGCATCGCGGATGGAAGATATGACCGGTTTCCAGCTCATCATGAATTTTGTTGTCTTTCCTTTGTTCGGCCTGTCCGGGGCACTCTTTCCCATCAGCTCATTGCCGGCGTGGGTGAGGCCGGTCACCCTGCTCGATCCCCTGACATATGGTGTGGAAGGAATCCGGTACGGCCTTACCGGTGTTTCGCAGATTAACCCGCTGGTCTGTGGAGCGGTTATCGGGAGTTTCACCATCGTGATGACCGTTCTTGGAGCATTCCTGTTCAGGAAGATCAGGCTCTGAATGACGGTAACATTAGTCTTTTTCATCCGCCTTACTGCACACTTTTGCCGGCAAGCAAGGCCAGTGCCTGCTTTTTTTAAAAAATCCGGTCTGGCCCACGGATTATTGCCATAAAGAATTCCGTAGTGTGGTTATCAGTTTTCGAAGAGACTTCCGGTATACATCCGCCAGTTCACGGGAAAAGACCGCAAGATCCGGGATGATCCGGCACAGTCCCCATACCATCGCAAAGAGTGTACCAACTGCGATCGCCTCAGCAAAGATGTTGTGTGCCCAGAAGAAGTCCGCACCGCCGGTTGCATACAGGCGGGGGTCGGGAAATGAGGCAAACCACCGTTCGGACACCGCGATGAAGAGAACACTGACCCGGAGCAGGTTGAGTACCCACAGGGTCGGGACAACGACGATAATAGCTCCCAGCACCTGCCTCCGGGAGTGGTTCTCTACGCCTATAAGTACCCCAAGCAGGATCGCTATCGCCATAAGCCCGGTGCACCCGACAATGATCTGGTTGACAAACCCGTTCTCGTATATGATGTCCCATGCCAGCAGCTGTGGTTGATGGCCAAGGGCGGTGATGAGGAAGAAGACCTGGCTGACAACTGTCGAGATCAGGGTATCGCGGAGGCTCGGGACAAGGATAAACGGCACGTAGATGAGCGTGGCTGCAGCTGCAGTCCGCGAGAGCTGCAGGATGACCGGGTCGTCCCTGACGAGCCGTTCGACGGTAACCGCAAGAAAGGGCAGGGAAAGGAGGGCCATCGCAGGGTACAGGATATTATCATCTGAAAAATATGCCGGCGTATCGGTGATGAGGTTGAGTACCATGCAGCTCCAGCCGGCCACCGCTGCATAGTTCCGGTAGTGCCTTATTGTAAGGAACGCTGCAAACGAGACAAATGCTCCAAGCACAAGGACATCGCTCATGATGGTACCACAAAATTCAGTCGCTTATAAGAAGGTCTCACGCACGGGTGTATTATTCCTGTGGTTTTAAAAACAGGGCTCAATGTTGCGAGGCGTTCGGGCTTCGGGACAAATTCGTACGCAGGAAATAGTACATTCATTATTAATCATGCACACAGGTAATCCTGTCTGACCAGAATTACCAGCGATACCGTTCCGGAACCTGGTCTTCCTGAAAGGATTTAATGATATAAACGCATAACCGGCTCCAATTTCAATTTTACAGCAGATACCTGCGAATTATTTTTGTAGTCAGGGAGGCATTTATTACCCGGTACATTCCATGTGTCTGCATGAAACCGATTAACAAGACCACAATACTCCGTGTCCTGTCCTTTCTTGCGGGGATCATGATAATTATCCCCTTCCTCCTTTTTGCAGGATGCACCGGGCAGGCACTAGAACCCCAACTGGAGGGGACCAGGTGGACACTGACGGGCTATGTCTATAATGGCATGCCGGCGCAGGTTCTGAGCGGGACCACAGTGACCCTTGATTTTGGCTATAACGGGCACATCACCGGCTCAGCCGGGTGTAACCATTACTTTGCCTCCTATGAGGTGAAGGGCAAGGCACTTACTATCGGGCCAGCGGGATCTACGGAGATGTATTGTGTCGCACCGGGCGTGATGGATCAGGAGGGTACATACCTTACGCTCCTTGGACGGGCAACAACCGTCACTATTCAGGACGACCGGCTTACCGTATCAGATACAGAGGGCACAACGGTCCTCACGTTTGCAAAGACGGTTCTCCCTCTGCCGGAACCTCTTGTCGGGACGAACTGGACACTTGAATCCTTTCACACAGCAGATGCAGTCTCATCAGTGATCGCCGGAACAACCATCACCGCTGTCATTGGTAAGGACGGGCAGATCACAGGTTCGGCCGGGTGTAACCACTACTTTGCCCGGTATAACGTGACGGGAACATCGCTTTTGATCGGCCCGGCCGGTTCAACAAAGATGTATTGCACCAACCCGGGTGTGATGCAGCAGGAAGGCACCTACCTTACGCTCCTTGGCCAGGCATCGACTTTCACCATCGAAGGTGGCAGGCTGAGCGTATCAGGTGCGAATGGTACAACGATCCTCACGTTTTTAAAGTCGGTCCTGCCTGCATAAATTCAGGCAATCTGGAGTTCAACCACGAGCTCCATGACCTCTCTGACCTCTCTTAAGGAGCCGGCTGCACTATGAATGAGAGAATGGCAACAATAACGAAGTGTATCGGCCATATCTCTCACTTCACCTCCTTTATTCCGGCTCAGCAGGAGTCCAAAAACCATGGCACTCATAAAAAAGGTCAACGGATTATTCAGATTTTGTAATATCAGATAAGACTTTTATATATCCCCGCTATATACCGGCTTGCTCTGGTATGGGCAGATACCTCCGGGCAGGTAGCGTGATTCTTTTAAAAAAAGAGCTGCTTCCACCCGGGATGCATATACAGCCCATATGAGTGGAGGAATTGTATGAAATTCATTTCCATAATCGCAGTTTTTGGAGTGCTGTTCTTTGTATTCCTGTTTTCGGGATGCACCAGTACTTCCCCGCCAGTCCAGCCACAGACTTCTGTTCCCACCACTGCAGCGGCGATAGTATCGCCTACCGCAGTACCATTTCCAAATGCCCTGGCCCTGAATGAGTACGCCACATTCGGCAGCGGGACTGACCAGGGTAAGGCAACCGTGTACTGGTACGAGGCAAAACCCAACTATAACTGGACGTCACCGTCATGGAAAAGCCCCCGCGAGCAGGCAGCAGGCTCACAGCCTCTTGAGATCCAGCGGGGCTATATTATTGAGATACCACAGGAAGGAAACGTCTTCCTGTTCATATACGTCCGTGTCCTGAATGCAGGCAACAATGCCATATATGCACCTTCAGCAAACCAGTTTGTAGTGTTCATGAACGGGACGGTGTACAACTATTCATCCGTCGAAAGTTCTGATGTAACTATTGACAAAGTTACCGGGATACAATATGATTACCAGATCGGGCGGGGCGGGACCGGCGGGTACATCCAGCCCGGTGAAAGTAACACTGCAGATGGCTATCTCATCTATGAGATACCAGCTCAGTTCTCTCCCGATACAACATATGTGGTGAGCAACCTCGACTATCAAAACAAGGCGGTATGGAAACTTGGTTAAAAGGGACTGTTCCTTTTTACCAGGTAAGATCATTGACCCGGGGGTGGATGCAGGATATAACCCGTCCTGCACCCAACCGGTTGACCGTAATTCCATCCCATAATCCGATCGAAGAGAACCAGCGCATCACATTCGTGCGCGAAGCCAGCGAAACGCATATTACTACAAAGTGACATCTCAAACTATCCCAAAATGGGGTTCAGTCAGGAGTTGAACCGAGATGAAGGATATCCGTGTACAAGAACATTTGTCAGTTGCAAAGGTAGTTGAGTTGATCGGCAGCTCGCCAGCCAGCTGGGAAGAAGCAGTGAAAAATGCCGTGGAGGCAGCAGCTCACACAATCAGGAATATCAAGGGAGTTGATGTGAAGCGGTGGACGGCAAAAGTTGAGAATAACAGGATCGTGGAATATCGTGCTGTTGTTAAAATTGCTTTCATTGTGGAGAGAGAATAATTTCCATTTTATGGATTTTTTCATTCAGTGAGGATGGCAATCCCAGTGTCTACCGTCTTTCGGATATTTTTATATGGAAAAAGGCTTCATTTCCGCATGTATTCCACATGTATTTGGAATAGCTGGAAAAAAGATACATCACACAGATTCTAAAGGTGAGTGAGTACTTTTAATGTTCCCGATCGGTGATGACAATACCTCCCGCAGAACGTTACCTGTGGTCACGTATGCCCTCATTGCTCTCAACATCCTTTTCTTCTTTATAGAGTTAAGCGGAGGAGATGCTTTTATCGAGACGTGGGCGTTTGTTCCCAGCCGCTTCCTTGCAAATCCCGGCGGCGATTTTATCACAATCTTCACCTCCATGTTCATGCACGGCGGCTGGCTGCATATCGGGGGCAATATGCTGTACCTGTGGATTTTCGGTGATAACGTGGAAGACCGGTTCGGGCACTTCCGGTATCTCGTATTTTACCTGTTCTGCGGTATTGCGGCAACGTTTGCACAACTGGCGTTCAGCCTGGATTCCAGTATACCGAACCTGGGAGCTTCCGGAGCGATAGCCGGTGTACTCGGGGCGTATGTGCTGTTATTCCCGCAGCGCCAGGTCACCGTTATTCTCGGTTACGGCATAACCCGGATGCCTGCACTCATCGTCATCGGGTTATGGTTTGTTCTGCAGCTGTTCAGCGGTATTGGTTCTATCGCCGCAACAACGGATACGGGGGGTGTTGCGTACATGGCGCATATCGGGGGATTTATCTTCGGTGTTGCACTGGCCTTTATTTTACGGGGGAGCCGGGTGGCGTAAGCACCAGGTTCCACCAGCGAAAATAGGGCATGAGTGGCTCCATGTACAGAAACTATGGGAAATTGTCCGATACCATGGCCGATAGGCAGGAATGAATACCACCATTACCAATCCGGCTGCATAACCGGTAAGTGCGTAACAACGGCCTATACCATAAACGCCTTTTTGATCTCACCGTTTTTCATGACAGAGACCTTTCCCCCGCTTGACGATACTACCAGGCCGATTGCGTTTGTCATCTGGGTGATCCCGGCGACCGATGTGTGTCGAGTCCCGTAACCGTTGGAAATTTTCAATGACAGGTTGTCAATGATGAAATGCCGCCCCGATGCTTCGATATAGCCATCCTCGCGTATGACAAATGCCCCGTCCATCTGGGCCAGCCCTTTGATCACTTCAGCATTCTCCGGTGTTGTGATCTGCCGTTTTTCCTTGGCCTGACCTTCAAACGAATTGATCGTGCAGGGCCGGGAATGTTCCATCACATGGGGGGTGTCCCCGATGACAAACGCGGTGCCGACCATATGCCCTTCCCTGCCTTCCCGGGATATCTCTAGGCAGAGGTGGAATACAGCATCAAAGACATTCTCCTGTACCCGGGTACCTGCAAGGATCTGGTACTTCCAGGGGTCTGCACGGATCCGGCCCGGCTTTTCTGCGGCATGTTCGGTTATATCCTCACCAAGGAGCAGCATACCTGAAATCCTGTCGCTGCTGTCCCGGAGGGCTAGTATTTTCCAGGCAACCCATGCCTTCTCCCCGGTTTTTTTCATATTTTCAAAGGCATGGATGGCAGACCCGTCCCGGCAGAACACGGGATCATTGATCATTGCAATCATCTGCTTAGCGTACCGTGACTGTTCCGGCACGATTGTTCCGACCAGGTTCTGCCCGGTCATCTCCCCGGGCTCGTACCCAAAAGTCCCGAGTGCCGTGGCATTGGCATGAGTGATGGTCCCTTCATTGTCGGTGGTAATGACAATTCCCGGTATGTCTGCAATAATCTCTTCAAATGAACCGGAATTTACTTTCTCGTTGGTCATTACCTGCCGGAACTCTTGGGATAATGGTCCCGTACCAAGGTTTTTCTCGATGATCATGAGATGCCCTTTCAGGGGGTCGAATCCATCCAGCCGCCGTACCATGATGGTACAGAGTATCCCGGTACCGTTCCTGGTGGCAAGTGTATGAATGGAACAGTGCCACCCGGCCTCATTT
This sequence comes from Methanoregula sp., assembly GCA_028679185.1. Taxonomy (GTDB): domain Archaea; phylum Halobacteriota; class Methanomicrobia; order Methanomicrobiales; family Methanospirillaceae; genus Methanoregula. Next base: position 21,846 of record JAJRBZ010000093.1, read on the forward strand.
TTATCCCGTGACATGGTGCGGGAAAATTCCCGGTACTCGTCCTGCGAGAGGAAAAGGTCGGGAAATTCCAGCGAAGGTACCGCCTCAGGAGTATAGCCAAGAAGTTCTGATAAGTGACGGTTGACCTTCTGCAGTCTGCGCCCGGAGACTATTGCCACTCCCATCTGTAACCCCTCAAGAACTGCATAGACCTGGAGATTCCGGGAGTTCAGGGTTTGTGATTCGAGATTTTCGCGGATATACCGGAGTACATGACCTGCTGCTGCAAGGAACAGGTCATTCTCGCTCGAAAACCCGTTGAGGCTGAATTCAGCTGCATTGTGGAGATCTTCGATTACAAGGGACGTGTTCTGCAGAAATCCCTGCCGCCCTTTTAATGGCCTGCCGGGAGAGATGTCAACAGAAAGGAACGAAGCACCGCACACTTTGACAGCCTCCTGTACTTTCTGGTTCCCTGGTTCCCTGCCACACATGAGAACGAGATTGTAATTGCGTTCTTTAATTTTGTTCAATGCATTTACCGGCGAGAAAGCCCGGTCTACCCTGAATCCACCTGCCTGTACAAGTGCAGATAACAGGACCCTTGGAAACGGCTGGGAATTCTCAATAAACAGAACTGACGACAAAATCTGTACTACCTCTGGAAACAGACTTGAATAACTGATAGATTGCCAATCGGATAAATATTTATTGGAATTAGTGGGAAATAACGGCTGACAGGTGTCAGACTGATTGTAGAAACCCTGTAAAGGTCTGTTCCTGATCGGAATAACATGTGATGAATATCAAATTCAGGAACTAAAAAAGTTTTCAGACATTCATTCATCGGATGGTTTCGCGATAAGATGATAGTAATATTAATCCGGAGCGTGCTATTGGATTTGGTGATAGAAGTGCATGGTATTCCAAAAGTGGTTCTCTGGTGCCTGGGAGTCGTCATCCTGGTTTCGGGAGTGTCGGCATTTACCGTAACCGCAGTTTCGATCAGTCCTTTAGGCACGCTGAATCCCGGTGATCAGGTGAACGTTTCCTGGACAGTGTATGCTGCGTCGGGTGTTGCATTCCCCTCATATGACGATCTCCAGTTTGTTTCCGGGCTCGATAATACGGCGTGGTCATATTCTATCGTCGTCAATGGCGTGGAAAATGTCCGCCCGGTTGTGGGAGGGCGCACCCTGACCATCCCCGGGTTTGAGTTGTCGTACCGGAATCAGGACGAAGTACTGGTGAAGGCAGCCTTAAAAGGCCGGATTCCCCTCTCTTCAGTACCGGGATCAATAAAAACCCTGGTCACGATCCAGGAACTTGATACACGTGGATATGCCATCAACAGTTCGATAGTAACCGTAGACCGCCTGGTTGGTTTACCCACCCCGACACCGACACCGGCATTTGGCAGCATCTCCGTAACATCAGACCCGTCAGGCGCAAATGTTTATCTCGATAACGCTTACAAGGGGATTACACCGCTGACCCTTGAATCGGTTCCAAATGGCAACCATGTTATTGTGCTACGGCTTGATCGCTACCAGGAATCATCCCGGTGGATCGTTGTGAACGGCAATTCACCGTCTGTCTTTGTCACCCTTGTCCTCCTCCCGACTATTACACCAACTGCGACATCAAACGTTACGCCAACAGGTTCCTCAACGGTACAGCCAACAACAGCACCGGCGGGAGAATCCGGGTCGCTGTCCGTGACGACTTCTCCTTCGGGTGCACGTGTCTATGTCGATGGAGAGCTGAAAGGAGTCACACCGGCAACGATTCCCGGGCTCTCTGCGGGAAAGCACACGGTCCTTTTGAGTCTGGCCGGGTACCTTGATCTGAACACAACGGTCATGATCAATGCCGGAAAGACGTCCGAATACAGTACCGCGCTTACCGAACCTGCAAAAACTCCGGGATTTGGTGTCATCGGGGCAATCATCTCCCTCGGTGGGCTCCTGGCATTCCGGAAAATCAGAAAATAACAGGGAATAGTTTCATATAATACAACCCCTCCCTGTCATTTTCTCATCTGCCGTTCGAGCAGAAAGGATATTATGGAACAGCTCATGCTAGCTAGTACTGATAGAAAGTAAGGAGCGAACAATGCTAGGAAAAACAGCCATTTGCCTGCTGGTACTCTGTGTATTTCTGTGCGGGTGCAGCACCACCCTGCCAGAAAAAACAGGGTCTGTAAAGGTCACGTCATTACCATCCGCTGCGGAGGTCTACCTGGATAATGAATATCGCGGTACGACGCCAGCTACCATCAATGAGGTCCCGGCCGGTAACCGCACGGTCGAGATCCGGCAACGCGGGTATGAAAACTGGTCAGAATCCATCACGGTTCTTCCGGCGGGCACATTAAATGTCTCAGCATCCTTAAAGCCTGTCGTTATCCCCCTGCCGACCACGGTCCCGGTCACCCCATCGGTAACGATGAAGAAAGAGGTACCGGAGATCCATGTCGATGGCTACTGGACCTACCCGGCACAACGGAGTTATTCCAGCCCGATACCACTCTTTGTGCATGCTGAGGGTGCCAATGTCGGGTCTGCGGATGCTCGGGTTGTCACATCATCGGCAAATCTGTATTACTATGACCAGCAGGTCTGCTGGGTCAAAATTTACTTCGGTACAATAAAAGCCGGCGGGCATGCCGCAAAAGACACCATGATGTCCTGCTCTCTGCCATCCGGTGCAGATGACCATGATTTCATCATCAAGTTTGAAAATATCGTTGTCACTCCCTGACCTGCTTCAGATGAGGGAAATACAAAAATAATTTATATATAAAAATCGCGAGCTGAGAAGAACCGGTTTTTACAGTTCCTGTTCCTGAAGCGTACCGCGCGGGGAAAACTAAAGGCTGCCAGCCGGCTCACCGGGGTTTATTCCGCACAGCGACAGTCCTTTGTGCATAGAACACCCTCAGGCACGTCATTTTTATCATCCCGGTAACCATGGCTCAATGTGCAGCCGGATCGGGTGCACACCCGCCCTGGTACCTGCAGGTTACGCCACAATTATATCGTCGTATACCAAAAAACCGCTGATGATGATCGGCATCTCCACATTTTGTCTCTTTGACACGCCCCTGCAGGAAGCACTGGACAGGCTCTCTTCCATCACCGGTCTTATTGAGGTAGTAGACGAGGGTCCTCATTATGTGGACGATGCTTCGCTTTTTGAGAGTTATTCAGCGGATTTTGTCATTCATGCACCTTATCACGGCATGAATATTGCCTGCCTTTTTGAACCCATCCGCAAGGCCACTGTCAGGGTCATGACAGACTGCTTCCTGGTTGCAGCAGAGATCGGTGCTCCGGTTGTCCTGCACCCGGGGTATCATGCCTGGGAACAGGAACGTGAGCAGGCAGACCGGCAGTTCAAAAAATCCCTGCAGGAACTCCGTAACGCCGCACATGAACTCTCGATCCCCTTCTGGTTTGAAAATATGGGGGATATGCAATTTTTCAATCTGCGGACCCCCGCAGACCTTGATCTGATTGAGGGGTGCGGGTTAGCCCTTGATACCGGGCATGCACACATCAACCACTGCCTGCACGGGTTCCTGCAGGCCGGGTTTTGCCATATGCATATCCACGATAATTACGGGAGAAAAGATACCCACAGTCCGGTGGGAGAAGGTGACATCGATTTTGTTCCGGTGATGGCGGCACTGCGGCGCAGCCATGCGACGTCGGTTCTTGAGGTAAAATCATTTGACGGGGTAAAAAAGAGTATACGGGCACTGGAAAAGATGTGACGGTTTTGCCCTTCGCTTTTTAATAAGTTTTCCGCCATCACGGTCCCTTCGATCAGGGACCACATATTCCGTCATTTTTTCGGGCTGATTTTTAAAACAGCCGTATTTACCGGATCCCAGCCGGATGAAGAAGCAGCGAATTCCGGTTCACGGACGGCCTGTCAACTTCCAGGTTTCCGGAAAAATGGGTGAACCACCTGACTGGACACTACCGTGCATGGATGCTTTGAGCGGGCTGATCTCAGGTTCAATCAGCCCGGCAGGTACAGGAAAAAAGAATATTTACTGATCACTTTCGCTATTATCCAAGCCAGCCAAAGAACCCGCGGTCTTCCTGTTCACGCTTTGACAGCTGTTCCAGCCTCTCCTGTTCTTTTTCCATGATCCGTACCTGCTCTTCCATCATAGTCCTGACCTCCGGATCCAAGGTTGCGGTGCTCATCAATTGGTGCAGTTCCTGGATGCGAACCTGGTTTTGTACAGTAAGGTTTGCAAGTTCGCGGGCAGCATCATGATCTCCACCGAAGAACAGCCGTATGATGGTGTTCCGGTTCTGGATACGGTCCTCGAATGCCTGGGATGAACGTGCAGAGTTATTGAACTCTCGTGCAATCGCCGAAACGTTGCGACCGATTCCCCCGCTCAGGTCCTCCATTTCCAGCAGTGTATGGACAGCGAGCCGTACTTCATTCTCGTTTCTGATCCGTTCACGCTGCTCCGAACTTATGTTTTTGAGCGTGGCATTGAGACTCTCATGGTTTCTATTATGGTCGTCCTGCACTTCGGCAATGGTACGTGCCCGCATTCTGTTTCTTTCCTCAATCTCAGCTTCTGTTCGTTGCCGTTCTGCTTCGGGGGTTTTAAAGGTGGTGGGCGTAAGGGAGACTGTATCATCATCCCCCTGCTTCTTCTCCTGCTCCCCAGAAGATGCAGACTGCGTTCTGGCAGCCGCGATAGTAATATCAGCATGAATCCCCTGGTCCTCCTTCTCAGCGATCACGGGCAGGGCAAACGTGGTCAGACAAAGCATGACAATCAGAATCACAGTACTTCTTTTCATGGACAATCACCCAGAAGGCGTGATCATCCTCTGCCCTTTTCTGAAATAAAAATGTAATGCCCTCTGGCAGGTAGTATGCGGGATGAAAACAGCAGGCAGGAAACCGGTTCATAAGGGCACGTCTTGTCTTACTAGCGTTATCATTTAAAAAAAAAGTCGAATCGTGAGAGGAAGATCCACGTTATTCCCTGCTATCCCGGCCAATAATTTCAGAAAGACTGATTTTTATCCGGGTGTGTATCATGATATACAATCCGCTCACTGACGCGGTCTCCCTTGATGCCCTTTCCATGGTGAGCATGATTATCCTGATGGCATCGTGCATGCCGCCGTTTTTCCAGTGTTCCTGGATGCATGAATGTGCAATCTGTCTTGTTATCTGGTTTCCCAGGACAACGAAGTTTCCCGCCTTCCCTTTCCCGGTCAGGTGGACCGCAGAGTCTGTTATCTCTGCCATGGCATACTCGCCGGCTGTTGCATAGAGTCTTCTTTTTCTGGTAACGCCACCTTCGGTCTCACTCACCTCTCCCACGAGAATTCCGTCCCGTTGCATCACCTTTCTTTTATCATCCTGTATGGTCAGGGATAATCCGAGGTCCCCTGCCCGTTTTTTGAGGTCTTCATCGGTTACAATCAGTCCGCTGTACAGCTCCCGTTCAAGGGTTTCTGTCGACATCCTGTCCCCAAGCGTAATGATCTCTCTCATATCCCCGGCCATGACCGCACCCTGAATACCGATAAACGCAATGACCAGGCTCATGAGAATACACCTTCACCGCAGGAAGACCAACCGGCAGGATCGGAGGAAAATATTGTTGTATTGCAGTTGCTTCTTTCTGTTAGTTCTTTGTACTACCGTTTTCCTTATCTGCCGGATCCCTGGAGAAAGAGGAGGACATCCTTTCATCGGAACAACTATCACCGGAAGATCATGAAAATGGATACTACCTACCCCCTCTTGTACCCGAACTTCCGGAGCAGTCCAGTCCGCCACGCAACACCGTCCGGACCTTCAACACCTTTTGGAAATTCACCATCAATCACGCCCATGATCCCCCGCCCCTGCACCGATTCCGCGATTACCACTTCCGCAGGGTTTGCTGTTGCGCAATAGATGGTGCAGACTTCCTGGATGTTTTTTATGGCATTCAGGATGTTGATGGGGTAACAATCGCGTAAAAAGAGGATGAAGGAGTGCCCGGCACCGATCGCAAGGGCATTATCCCGTGCCAGTGCTTTTAATTCCTCATCGTTGCCCTCGATACGAACCAGACAGTCACCCGACGATTCACAGAATGCCAGCCCGAACTTCGCCCCCGGGACAGACCCGGAAACCACCTCGTAGATGTCCTCGACCGTCTTGATGAAATGCGACTGGCCGAGAATGAAATTTACCTCCGCAGGCTTTTCAATCGTTACCGTTTTGAACTCCACCGGTCCTCCCATCATATTCACCACAGCAGGGAGATGGGTGTGCCGGAGGATAAATGAGTTGGTATTTCCCAGGGGGTTGAAAAGATGTTTTTTTAATCATTTCCTTCTCCCGTTGCCCCTCTCCTCACAACCGGAGGAAAGCACGGACCGGTGTGGATAAAAAGAGAATACGACCTGGTCAACATGAGACATCACGTATTTTATATCTGGCTCCCAATGAACTACTCTATGGTGAAATGATGAAGAGATTCCTGATTATCGTTGTACTTGCCCTCCTGGCAATCCCCTCGGGTGTATCTGCACTTGTCACCTATTCAGGGAACCACGTGAGCATCAATGATCCTGTCAATGATGATATTTTTGTTACAGGAAACATTATCGAGGTGAATGCGCCGGTCCAGAGCATCGTTGCAGCTGGCGGTACGATTACGATCAACGCACCGGTTAAAGGCGATGTAGTTGCTGCCGGAGGAACCGTTACCATTAATGCCGATGTCGGCGGCAAGGTTGTCGCGGTTGGTGGCAGTATCGATCTTGCAGGCAATGTCAGTACGAATGCGGTGCTCCAGGGGGGCACCGTGAACATAAGGAAATCGGTCACTATTGGAAAAGATGCAGCGATCAGCGCCGGGTCAGTCCGGAACGCCGGGACGGTTGTGGGCACGCTTTCGGTTCAGAGCCAGTCGGTGGAAAACACGGGAAGTGCCGGAACATTTGAAGTAAAACGCGAACAAACTCCGGTTATATCACCATTATGGCTGTTTTCACTGGTTGCAGTCCTGCTGACATTTGGATGGTTCATTATCGGGCTTCTCTTCATCAGGATTATGCCGGTACGGTTCCTGCAGGTTGAATCCGAAGTTCGCACCGGCACCGTCGTGAAATGTGTTGTTGGCCTTGCCGCAGTTATCATCGCAATGATCGCTTTTGTCCTCCTTGCCATCACCATAGTACTCCTGCCCCTCGCGCTGGTCCTCGGCGGCATGGTCCTCATCTGTCTGATGCTCGCCAACCTCTTTGTCGCTTCGAGCCTGGGGCGGATCCTTTTCGGATACCTGAAGTGGAGCGGGAAGGAATGGCAACTCTATACCCTTGGATTTCTGGCGCTCTGTATTCTCTACATCATACCGATCATCAATATCCTCAC
>JAJRBZ010000014.1 GCA_028679185.1 Methanoregula sp.
ACACCAACTCCTTCGCCTACACCAACTCCTTCGCCTACACCAACTCCTTCGCCTACACCAACTTCGGTTCCAACACAATTGTGGGATAGTGGATCTGACAGCGACCCGACGCCGGTGCCAACCCGGTCACCCAGGATAACAATAACGGTAAATGCTGGCGGGGATTCCAGTGTCTACCAGGCAAATGTTACGGGCACAGGGCTTTCCGGGCTCATTCTCACCGGCTTCGTTGCATCCGGGCCCGGGCAGGGCATCCCACCGGCACCGGAGACGGTATATGAGTATGTCGATCTCTTTCCGGCACGGTTCTACACTATTGAACAGGCCAACATATCGTTCACCGTTCCGCAGTCATGGCTTGACGAATACCACCTTACACAGAAGAATATCATGGTCTACCACCTCACGAATACCACCTGGACAGCACTCCCGACAACGCTGGTGAAAACAGAGACCGTGCGCTCCTATTACATATCAACATCTCCCGGATTCTCGCGGTTCGCAATAACCGGCAATATAACATTTACGTCAGGAACGCTAGTGCAGGCCCCAGATTCGGTACTCCAGGCTTCTGGTAGTGCGGCTCAGGCTGCTGCAATACCAGTACTATCCGCCATATCCCCTGCACCCACCACTGTTCAGACAACAGAGACGCCAGGAGGACAAACGGCGACCCGGCCCCCATCCGGGTTGCCGGAAACGATTATTGGTATGGGAATAGCAGGGGGGATCATCCTTGCCGGACTTGTCATGCTTGTGCGGCGCTGGTGGATCAGGAAACAGAACCCATTGCTGTTCAGGGACCAGAAATAAGAAAATGGTGAATACTTAATAAAAAACGACCACTTCTTTTACGATTCTCCGGGAAATTTCAAGCATCGGCCTGTCTTTTGGAATCCGCGAATTCACGGCATGCAAGCAGAGCAAGGAATGGCATCAGTAGGATCCAGTAGTGGAGATACTGGCGGATGAGAAGTGTCGATAACAGGACAAGAATCATAATGCCCAGCACTTTTTCATTTTCGGAACAAAATCCCTTGTTTACAACACTTGCAGTTGCAAACAAGAGGGTTGGAAAAACGATTGCAACACTAAAAATAATATTTGCCGCGTATGCTATCGGGGTTTCGGGAACATAGGTCGAAAAGGTGGTTACATTACCGGTATTGTATGTCGGGGCGATAAGGAAGGTGTAGTATACCGCACTGTCTCCTGCTGCCGGACCGTAGATAAGATAGAGAGCCGCAAACATACCCGCAACAATGATGATAACAGGGAGAAGGAAACGGTGATAGCGTCGATCATTGTTTGCCCACATCAGGTACAGCAGGGGAATAACCGCAAGCATGGCATACTGCTTGAACCCGCAGGCAAGACCGAGAAACACGCCTGAGAAAACATACTGTTTCCCTCTTGCAAAGATCAGGGCGATAAGCAGGAACAAGACGGTGAACTGTTCAGAAAAAAGAAAATAGCCCTCCGTAAAAACCGATGCAACGAGGAAAAGGAGCCCGGCAGTATAGCCCGCGAAACAGCCATAATCCTCCCACCCGACCTTCCAGATCAGGAGAGCACAAATTATATTGAGGACCGTCATGATGATGATATCAATTGAACCTGCAGGTGAAATGAGATCCATCAGAGCAATAGTAAAAAAGAGCAGGGGGGGTTTTGGATCGATATAACTGACATAGGGTTCAGACCCATTGATGATCATCTTTGCCATCTGGTGGAAACGATCAGCGTCCAGCGAGGTCCAGGCGCTGGAGTGCAGCTGAAGAGAATACATGACGGTGGCAATTACTGCAGCAAGGAAAAGGTATGACAGAAGTCCAAGAAAGATTTTTACTGGGGGGCTTATGTGTCTATTGTTCAGTGCCATAAAGAATCTTCACAAAAAATACCGGATACTCACAAGCACCCGTATTTATCACCTTTTTACTGTTCATGATTCGCTGTTAATCCTGCAAAATATGCTTTAAAACAGCAATCCACAGGCAAATATCGTATTTAATTATTCAGGATATATGCAAGGGGTGAACTCTTAAAGCTTGTGAAGTACTCCAGGTACATCACTGAATATAACCCAAATTTGCAGCAAAAGTGAATGATGCAAAATGGAAAATTTTTAAAATTTTTTGCGAACCGCAGGATAATAAGCTGATAAATAAATAAGAGAGAATTATTCCTGAATCTGTTGATCTGTCATCTGGTTGTCACTTGGTTTTTGGAGAATCTGGACATCAGCAATATTGTGCTGGCGCAGGGAGAGTTTTTTTGCCTTGAAAATATTCTTTCCATCCTTTCCGATAGCAATGCCCCGGTCTTCATCCCTTACCTCTACCTGGGCCGTCTTTTCATTGGGTTCTCCCTCAAAAAGGATTGAGGTTACCTGTGCCGGTAAAAAACAGTTTTTGATGAACTGTTCCGGATTACTGTTATATTCTACAACTTCAATCTTCTTGCCCATGACTTCGGAAGCTTTCTTGATTGAAGCACCCTTCTTACCGATAGCTAAACCCATATCACCGGGATTTATTACAAATATTAGTCGTCCGTTGCGCTCATCGACAACACAGTCACGGCTTCCCGCTCCCGTAAGGCTCTCGAACTGGGAGATCAGACGCATACAGTCTTCAGTCAGTTTAACTTCAACCATATCATGCCCTCTTAAGAGAGAGAATGTCTGACTCGCCCGGGGTAACTATAGCGAGTGTACTTACCATGAAGGGTTTACCGCATGCCTTACCAAGAGCCACGCTGGAACCCTCAAAAGTATGGATAAAAAGATTTTCGTAGCCCGAAAGTTTGGATTTGAAGCTCGACGGACAGTTTCCCGCGACTACGATCATCTGAGCTTTGCCCTCTTTGATGCATTTTTCCGTGTTGTTCTGGCCAAGAATTACATTTCCGGTCTTTATCGCTCTTCTGAGTGAAGCATTAAAATCCATGTACAATTCCTCTGGTTTTTTAAGATTTTTTCATTCTAATTATCTTGTTGTCTGACTGCGATGAGTTTCACATCACCGGTACCGAGCTGGATCGGCTGACCGACAATAACATTCTCCGTGACACCGCTTAGTTCATCGACTTCGTTTGCTACGGCCGCATCAAGCAGGTGATTAACGGTCACTTCAAACGCCGCACGCGAGAGAACGCTTTCCTTCTCACCGGCGATACCGTGCCGCCCAATCTGCTTGACCTCCCCTTCCATACACATCATATCGGCGACAAGCATGATATGGCGAACATCAACGAGTATACCCTGCTCATTGAGCGTGGATACTGCCTCGTGGATGATCGCATTCCTTGCTGCTTCAATACCGAGTACTGATGCAATTTCACTGATGTTATTGGTGCGGGTTCTTGTTGTATCCACCCCAACGACATCAAATACATCTTTTATGTTGGAACCTTCAGTATAAAGTATATACTCTCCTGTCTCCTTTCTGACGACAACACGCAGGATATCATCAATTCCCTGAACTATGACGTACTTGACATGTTCGGCGAGCTGGAAGAGATTCTGGTAACTTTCCTTGTTTTTTGGCGAAAAGAATATAGTCGCCGTTTCATCTTTGATCTCGTGCTCAAAGTCACGATAGTGCCTGCGGTCGCGTATTTTTTTGGGAGCGGTTTCCATGATCACTGCAGGTGAAATCTTTCGCTTATCGCAGACTTTCGTATTCAGATGAACAATCACCTGCATATTCTCCATATCCGTAGTGATATCCCCGAATTCGTGGAGAGGTGCTGCTTCAATCTGCCAGCTGACCTCCCGCGCACGGTCCCGGTCATTGCAGTATTCCGGCTCAAGATAAACAGTCATGGTCGGTGTGCTGGGCTCCTTCCTTGCATCCATGATTTCAATAAGTCGGGGAAGACCCAGGGTAACGTTGATTTCGGCAACACCTGCATAATGGAATGTACGCATGGTCATCTGGGTACCCGGTTCACCTATGGACTGGGCTGCAATGACTCCTACCGCCTCGCAGGCTTCGATTCTGGTGGAAAGGTATTCCTTGAGCACCCGATCCAATATTTGCTTGAACTGGGTGTCATTAATCTCTTTACCATCCAGAAAGGTATGCAGTTGATCTTTGGTCTTCTTTGGGAGGTCTGCTGATTCAATCTTCTTTTCGTATTTTTCCGCAACCGCCATCAGACTTCCTCCTTGAGAATGCTCTCGACAATACCTTTGACATCGACCGGGTCACCGAATGCGCTCTTGGTTGGATCTGTGCTGTCTTCACCATACTGGAACTGGATGATTCTTCCGCCGGTTGATCTCACAGTACCATCATATGCGACTTTAAGATCCTGCAATGCGTTAATCATTCTGCGCTGCAGGTAGCCGCTCTGGGAAGTACGGACTGCAGTATCGACAAGCCCTTCCCGGCCTCCAATAGCGTGGAAGAAGAATTCGGTCGGGTTAAGACCGCCCTTGTAACTGTGGGCAATGAATCCATGGGCATCTGACCCGCGGTCGCCTTTCCTGAAATGCGGTAGTGTGCGGTCATCATACCCACGGACGATACGCTCTCCACGAACGGATTGCTGCCCGATACAGCCTGCCATCTGGGTCAGGTTCAGCATTGAACCCCGGGCCCCGGAGACCGCCATGACGACAGCACTGTTGCCAAGTCCAAGGTGCCGTCCCGCAATCTGACCTGTCTGGTCTCGGGCTTTTCCCAGAACCTGCATGATCTGCATCTCGAGTGTCTCTTCAACTGTACGACCGGGCATAGGTTCAAGCTGTCCGTCCTCATAAATCTTGATCCGTCGCGTAACATCCGATGCCGCACTCTTAAGTACTTCGTCGATCTGGCCATACTCAGTCTTGGACAGATCTTCATCATCGATACCAAACGAGAAACCATCGAACATGATTGCACGGATTGAAATTTTTGTGAGGTCATCAATGAAATCTGCCGCACGACGCATGCTGTAATGGCGGATAATACGATTGACGATCTGGCCATCAAATGCGCCAATTGCCTTTTTGTCAATGGTGCCTGATTCCAAAATACCATCAATTATCCGGACATAGGCATCCCGCTCACACATCTCCTTTTTGCAGGTGTCGCAATTCTGGCATGAACTTGCATGGAAGACCATGTTTAACTGGTCAGGAAGAATCATGGAAAAGATCTGCTTGTTGCTCCAGTATTGTATACCATCGTCCACTTTACCCGGAGGTGGCATGTGTTCAACGCGTGCGTACCTGAGGAGGTAAAGCGCTTCTTCCTTGGTGAACCAGCGGGTTCCATGGGTAAGCATGAAAATACCGGATACATGGTCGTGAATGCCGCCTATAATTGGGCCGCCAAATCTGGGAGACAGGATGTTTTCATGGACGGACAGCAGGATGGTTGCCTCAGCCCGGGCCTCCTCAGTCTGCGGGACATGCATGTTCATTTCATCGCCGTCAAAGTCTGCGTTGTACGGGGGGCAGACCGCTGGGTTGAGCCGGAATGTCCTGCCCTCCATAACCTTGACCCGGTGTGCCATGATGCTCATCCGGTGCAGGGATGGCTGACGGTTGAAAAGGACAACATCCCCATCCCGAAGCTGACGCTCAACAGTATACCCGGGTTCGATCAAATCAGCAACGGTGTCAAGATTGCCATCAGCAAGCCGGAGCCTGCGGTTATCAGGTCTGATCACATAGTTTGCACCACAGGGTGCATTGACATCCGGGCGGAGAGGACCATTCCGCACGATCTGCTTTAGCTCCTCAATATTATGGGTAGTAACACGGACGGGAATCGTCATCTCGTTTGCGACAGCACGCGGGACACCCACTTGTGAAACAGAAAGGTTCGGATCCGGAGAAATTACCGTACGGGATGAGAAGTTCACGCGCTTTCCGGAAAGTGAGCCACGGAACCGGCCATCCTTGCCCTTCAGGCGCTGGGAAAGTGTCTTTAAGGGCCGGCCACTGCGATGGCGGGCAGGGGGGCAACCCGCCACTTCATTATCAAGGTAGGTTGTTACATGGTACTGTAAAAGTTCCCAGAGATCCTCAATGATAAGCTGAGGTGCCCCTGCATCCTGGTTCTCTTTGAACCGCTGGTTGATGCGGATGATGTCCACGAGTTTGTGCGTAAGATCATCTTCAGAACGCTGCCCGTTCTCAAGAATAATTGACGGGCGCATCGTAACCGGCGGGACGGGAAGTACGGTGAGAATCGTCCACTCAGGGCGGGCCACATCCGGGTTGATGCCAAGAGGGATCAGATCCTCATTGGGGATCTTTTCCATGCGTGCCCTTATATCGGCTGGCGTGAGTTTGTGCTCAACTTTCTTGCCTTCTTCTACCATCACTTCTGAAAAAGTGGTTGGTTTCTCAAAGTTAATCTTGAGCTGCTGGTCACCGCAGTGCGGGCATATGCGCTCTTTTTTCACGTCTTTTTCCGAAAGCAGCTCACCGGTCTGATCATCTTCAGTACCGACAACCTTTTCGATTTCATCAGGACTCAGCAGGACACGCCCGCATGAACGACAGGTGACACGCAGCAGCTTCCTGATCAGGCGCGTGTAGCCGACATGGATTACGGGTTTGGCAAGTTCAATATGACCAAAATGCCCGGGGCACTCGCTTGCTTTCTGGTCACAGGTCTTGCACCTGAGACCCGGATCTATGACGCCGAGATTCAGGTCCATCAGACCCTGGGGATAGGGGAACCCGTCATCATCGTATGTATCCGCCCAGATAATCTTCCTTACACTCATTTCGCGGATTTCTTTTGGGGATAATAATCCGAATTCAATTTGTCCAATTCTTTTTGGGCTTGGCATGGTTCACCTCTTTTAGACCACATCTTGCAGTCTCAACCTTGGGGCAATCCCCATACTCTTCATCTCATCCAGCAGGAGTTTAAACGCGTAACTCATCTCGACAGAATAGATGTCTGTCTCATTTCCGCAGGCAAGGCAGCGGGTCATATTCCGTTTACGATCCAGCATTGCAACCATACCGCAGTGTGCACAGACATATTCCTGGACCTTATCGGATTCATCAAGCAAACGTTCTTTAAGTGCCATCGCGGCACCGTGACCTATCATGACATCCCGTTCCATTTCACCAAACCGGAGACCTCCTTCACGAGCCCTGCCTTCTGTCGGCTGGCGGGTAAGCACCTGCACAGGTCCGCGTGACCGTGCATGCATTTTTGATGACACCATGTGGTAGAGTTTCTGGTAATAGATGACACCCACGTACACGTCGGCCTTGAATTGTTTGCCGGTGAGACCATCATACATGATTTCGCGTCCATTGTGGGAGAATCCCAGCTTCTTGAGCGATGATCGGATGTCAGCTTCACTTTCTCCCCTGAATGCGGTACCGTTGATACGACGACCTTCGAGCGCCCCGACTTTTCCTCCAATCATTTCAAGCATATGCCCGACCGTCATACGGCTTGGGATCGCGTGGGGGTTGATGACAAGGTCAGGACAGAGGCCGCTCTCAGTAAAAGGCATATCTTCCTGGTGAGCGATTAACCCGACAACACCTTTCTGGCCGTGCCTGGATGCAAACTTATCGCCAACTTCGGGGATACGAAGATCACGGGTACGGACCTTGACAAGCCGGGAACTGTTCTCTCCTTCAGTAATAATTACAGTGTCGACGATGCCGTGTTCGTTGCTTCGCATGGTGACCGAAGTGTCACGACGTTTCTCAACGGCAATCAGTTCTCCTGAAGGTTCTTCAAGGAACCTTGGGGGAGATGTCTTACCAATCAGAACATCTTTTTCTGCTACAACTGTTTCAGGATTAATTACACCGTCTTCGTCAAGATTCTTGTACGAATCGGCACCGTGCGCTCCTGCAACATCTTCTTCGGGTACTTCAATTCTGTCGATCTGTCCTCCAGGGTAACGACGTTCTTCTCCCTCATAAGTCCGGAAAAAATGGGAGCGTCCCAGACCCCGCTCAATGGATGCCTTGTTGAAAATAAGTGCATCTTCAATGTTGTAACCCTCGTAGGATAGAATAGCTACGACAAAGTTCTGCCCAGCCGGACGGTCATCGGAACCGATTAACTCAGAAGTCTGGGTGTGGGTGAGAGGTTTTTGCACGTAATGGAGCAGGTGACCACGGGTGTCAGGACGCAACTTCATATTGGCTGCACCAAATCCCAGTGCCTGCTTAACCATGCCTGCACCCATTGTTACACGAGGACTTGCGTTATGTTCAGGGAACGGGACATGAGCAGCACCAATACCCAGGATCAGCGAGGGGTCAATCTCAAGGTGTGTGTGATTTGGGGTCACATCCTCCGGGTTCATTGCAATGAGAAGATCCTCTTCCTCTTCGGCATCAATAAACTCAATCAATCCATGCTGGACAAAAGTGTTGACATCAATTTCTCTTTTTGCCAGTTTTGTCAGGTCTTCATGAGAGATGAGGGGTTCACCGTTTTTCAGGACTATGAGCGGACGACGGGCACGACCACGATCGGTGAGAATCACGACATCCCCGTTGTATTCCTTGTGTGAAACATTCACTTCAGATGAGATAGCTCCCTGCCGGCGCATGGACCGGATATTGGCCACCAGCGCTTTTGCATCATCATACAACCCGATGAGTGCCCCATCAACAAACACGCGTGACTTCTTCATCGTGTTTCACCCCGTATGTGCTCGACACCCAGATTATGTAAAAGACGCATTATTTCTGCCTCATCATCGACACCTTTGGATATTTCAACCATCTGCGCAAAATTTTTCACCAGACCACAATTCGGCCCTTCGGGCGTCTCGCTGGGACATATCCGACCCCATTGGGTCGGGTGGAGGTCACGGGCTTCAAAGTGAGGCTGTGAACGTGAAAGCGGTGAAATTACACGACGCAGGTGGGACAGAACAGCCATATGGTCGACGCGGTCGAGCAGCTGGGAAACACCAGTTCTTCCGCCAACCCAGTTTCCGGTTGCAAGAGGGTGTAAAAGCCTCTCCGTGAGCACATCAGCCCGTACCGCGGTTGCAATCGAGAGGTCGCGGTGGCGCATGCTGGCTCGTTCTAGCTGGTATTTAATGTCCCGTGTAAGCCGGTTAAGAGAAATACGGAAGAGATCCTCCATCAGATCGCCGGCAAGTTTCAGCCGCTTGTTGGAATAGTGATCCTTATCATCAACCCTGCGTTTCTTCAATACCAGATCAAAACACGCCTCGGCCATGCGTCCAAGAAAATGACCCTTTGCCAGTCGCACAGACAGCACTGCCTCCTGGTAACCATCATCGCCTTCCTTTAAGTTTGAGGGCATTGAGTAGTTGAGATGTGGCAGGAGGTAATTGTCCAACACGAATTCAGCCCTCTTACGCTGGTAATCTTTCGTCTGGTTGGGTGCAAGCTTCTTGCCAACATACATGATACCCCCCTCAACAGAATCGCACTCGCTCTCTTCAAGATTCTGCATCATGAATGTGAGAATGTCCTCATCAGGAGAAACCGCACTCACGACTTCCTGATCGTTCGTCATTCCGAGAGCACGCATCAGATCGACAAATTTCAGATGCCCTGCGACTGAGGGGAATGATACCTCAAGCAGGTTCTTTTTATTACGCTCTACAACGACCAGTGCACGGTATCCCCGGAACTGCGAAAAGACTTTTGCGACATAGATCCGTTCATTATAGCGCTCGGTAAATTCAGTCATGATCTTGTTGGACGCAAGGTCCTCGAGCGTCATAAGCACGCGTTCAGTACCGTTTACGATAAAATATCCCCCGGGGTCGAATGCATCCTCTCCATGAGACACACGCTGCGCATCGTCCATGCCGTACAGGTTACAGGCAAGCGATCCCACCATGATAGGAAGCTGGCCAATCGTTGTGATTATCGGCTCCTGTCGTTCGTCACCATGTACCAGAGTAAGCCCTAACTGGATCGGCGCTGCATAGGTAAGATTACGTAATCGTGCTTCGCATGGATACAGCTCCCCCTGCGATCCGTCTGCTTCCCTGACAAGTGGCCGTTTAACCGAAATTGTGCCCAGTTCCACCCACACCGGCTCGTTATTCTTTCCCCGGTTCTCGATATCGGTCTCGATAACCCGCTGTTCGTTGACCACTTTCTGAAGATTATGCTTTAAAAAGTAATTGAAGGAGTCAAGCTGGTGTCGCGCAACATGCTCCCTTGAAAAATACGCCTTCGATAAAATGCTTCTGTCAATCAGACTGACCACCTCAAAAATTATTTTTTCGGTCTCTTGATCACGAGACGATATGCTTCTGCCCTGCCGGCAGTATGACTCTTCCGGACAATTCGTATAACATCGTCGACGTTTGCGCCAATCGTTTTGACCGCTGGATCATCATGGAAAATTTTAGGTAATTGTTCCGTAGTAATGTTGTAGCGGGATAGAAGCGCCGATACCTCCTCCTCACTCATGATTGTATGGTCTGGCACCATCGCGTGCTTCAACACATTCAGTTTGGTGCTCAATGAAAAACCCCCTCACAGATAAATAGATTTCCTCTCAGATGCATCACCGCAAAAAACCCACGATTACTCGTGGAAACGGGCCCGGAGGGATTTGAACCCCCGACCACCTGGTTAAAAGCCAGGCGCTCTACCTAACTGAGCTACGAACCCAATATAGATTAAGATGTACAGCATTATAACAATGCCAAAAAACTATATAAAGATTCTCACCAAACAAATTAAATTTTCTGAATATATTTTCCAGCAACAGTGCATTATGTGTCTGACCTTCACTTTCCCGTCTGGTTACCAGTAATTCGATTACCATTTATCGTCTGAATATGATATAGTCTTAATAAAAATCAGAGTCTTATCGTTCAAAAATCAATAGAATTATCGGGATGAAGGGGTTCCTGACAGTTCCCCTTTTATCTGCTGGAGCCGGTTCTCCTGCAACTTAATATTCATTTCCATATTCTTGATCGCGCTTGAGATCTCTTCACTAACTCTGACTTTGGATTCATCAAAATTATAGGTAGTCTCAAGTATTTTCATAAGACGCTTGTTTACATCGATCGTTTTACTTAAGCGGGCATATTCAGTGATAATTTCTGCATCAAAACCGGATTGTTTTGCAATGTCTATATCTGATTTGATGGCCTGTCGCCTCTTGAGGACATGCTCGATTGCATCATACAATTCACGGTGGGTTATTGGTTTTAATACATAATCCTCAATAAAAATCCCGTATTCCTGTGCCTCTGCCGGCGAGAGCTGTTTTGCTGTAAGCATGAGCACGGGGATGTCCTTGGTCTGGGGATTCACTTTAATCCGTTCAAGGGTTTCCCAGCCATCAACCGGTTCCATCATAATATCCAGCAGAATAAGATCTGGAGTTACTGTCTTTAATATTTCAAGACATTCTTCTCCGCCATATGCAGCAATGGTACGGTAACCGCCCCGTTCCAGCATAGTGACAAACACATCAACGATAAACGGACTGTCATCGACAACAAGGATGGTATACATCACCTCACCTCACCATTCGTCTTTGCAACCGCAAGTGTCTGGTTATGAACAATAATTGAATCAACATGATATTCGGTGGATAATGAAATTTTCTCTTTTTCCATAGTCCGGCACCTAACTGCTCTACCTTCTGCAATTCTAAATACCTGATTGAACCATATATACATATCTTTTTTTTGCCTCGATAGAAGAGGGATGGCACAGGTAGACATCAAAGCTGCGGAATGCCATAAAAAAAGTACTCGAGCACAATTGGTATTAACGACGTGAAACTGTTTCATATGCATAAATAATTTTCTGATGGATGAACACTTCTTTTTTAATAACAAGATAAATAAACGAAATGATCAAATAGTAAGAGAGCGGGGCCATAGGGTAGCCTGGCCATCCTAGGAGACTGGGGGTCTTCTGACCTGAGTTCAAATCTCAGTGGCCCCATTAATGATGTTGTTTTTTTGGTTGTTGTCATGAAGATTACAGAACAATGCATTGACTGTTTACTTTCCCGCGTCAAACTTGAATGTAAGTTGTGTCAGGCCGGTCCGGCTCTCACGGATACAACAATGTCAGAGTGCAGGCAGATTATGAACGAAATTCGTTTTTCGCCGCTCAGCCATCCCCAGATTGCAAGTCGTATCCATCGCAGGGCTTATGAACTTCTGAGAAATCCCGATCCGTTTGCAGAACTCAAACAGACTGGTAACCGACAGGCATTAGAAGTCTGTAGAACGATCTGTGATGAGCTGTCCACATTCCGCGAATATGTCCTCGCCTCAGTAATCGGCAATACATTTGATTATGGGGTGAAAGGACATATAGTTGAAGAAAATTTTTCTGTTTTTTTCAATGGAGAATTTGCACGAGGGCTTGTCATTGATGATACGGATAAAATCGCCCCGCTCTGCTCCCGAGTTGTATACATAAGCGACAATTGTGGCGAGATTGTCTTCGATCACCTCCTGATAAAATACCTCAGGTCGAGGGGTTCTCATGTCACGCTCGCTGTTAAAGAGGCCCCGATCCTCAATGATGTAACATTGAGGGATGCGAGGGAACTGCAAATTGACAAAAGCGTTGATCTTCTTACAACAACAGGTGGTGGAGCTGAGATCGGTATATGCATGGAAAATATTCCTGACGATCTCCGTCATGCTATTTCCCGGTGCTCAATCATCATTGCAAAAGGAATGGCAAATTTTGAGTCGCTGTCCGAAATGGATAATCTTCCCCCGGTCGCGTATCTGCTTGCAGCGAAATGCAAACCCGTTGCTGATGAAGTGGGGGTTCCTGTAGGAGCGAAGATCGCGCTCTTATGTACTTGACAGCAGCAAACTTCGGGTTCTGAGCTGCATCCCATAAGGCTTTATCCGTCCATTCTGATCACAGATTATGGTACTCCTGGAAGGAATTGATATTGGATGGCTGCTCATTATGAGCGGTGCTCTTCTCCTCCTGGTTGAAGTATACAGCCCGGGTTTTTTTGTGGCGGTACCTGCCACAGTGATGATCTTTTTAGGTATATTATTTCTGCTGGGTATAGATGTTTTCAACTCTGGCTGGGGTATTGTATTAGGAGTAATAATCGCGATCTGTGCAGCAGGATTCACGGTATGGATGTACGGGAAATTTACAACGAACAAAAGTCCGACAACCATCAGCCGCGACTCCCTGATTGGTATGGAAGGGCGGGTGAAAACACGTGTTGATGCAACAACAATTTCAGGCAAAGTTCTTATTGCAAGCACTGAATGGAGTGCCCGTTCAACCGGATCCGAAATACCCCCGGGAAAAAAGGTAAAAGTTGTTGATTCGCAGGGTGTACATATCGTTGTTGAAGAGGTGAAATAACATGGCAGTTTTCGAAACACTTATCGTTTTATTTTTAATCCTTGTCATCGTCGCCATTTTTGCAAAAGGCGTTGTTATTGTCCAGCCGTATGAACAGGCGCTGCAGATCCGTCTTGGCCAATATGTCGGTCGGATGAATCCCGGTTTCCGCTGGATTGTACCGTTCGTTAGCGAAGCAATCAAACTCGATCTGCGGACTACGGTGATAGATATTCCCAGCCAGGAAGTGATCACGAAAGATAACTCCCCGACGAATGTTGATGCAATTATCTATATCCGCGTAATCGATCCCGAAAAGGCGTACTTTGAGGTTTCAAACTACAGACTGGCCACTGTTGCACTCGCCCAGACAAGCCTGCGTGGGATTATAGGTGACATGGAGCTGGACGAAGTCCTCTATAACCGGGACGTAATCAACACAAAACTCCGCGATATCCTTGATCGTGAGACCGACCAGTGGGGTGTCAAGGTGGAACGGGTTGAGATCAAAGAAGTAGACCCGATTGGGGCGGTCAAGAATGCAATGACCGAACAGACGGCTGCCGAACGTGCCCGGCGTGCGGCAATCCTGCGTGCCGATGGTGAGAAGCGCTCAGCGATCCTCAAGGCTGAAGGTCTCCGGCAGAGCATGATCCTTGAAGCGGAAGGAGAGCGGCAGAGCAAGGTACTCCGCGCAGAAGGGGAACGGCTCTCAAGAATCCTGCAGGCACAGGGAGAAGCCCAAGGACTGCGCATCCTTTCGGTGGGAGCCGCACCACTTGACAAAAAAGCAATTACCGTCCTTTCACTGGACGCATTGAAAACGATGGCAAGCGGTCAGGCCACCAAGATTATTTTCCCGTTTGAGATTTCCCAACTGATCCGTCAGGGAGCAAAATTCCTCGGTGCAACAGAAGAGACCATTGAAGATGTAGCCGGGCGACCGGTTATGGATGAAAATATCCTTGGAGATATCCCTAAACGTGAGGCAATCGATGCGATATTAAAAGAGATACAGGATGCAGTGCCTCATGTTTCAGAGGATGAACTTAAGGACACGAGCAAACGCAGGCTCCCGATTGAAAAGGAAAAATCCGAGTCCATGTCAAAAACTGCAGAATAGTAAACCCGGTTCATTCGTTCAATCCTCTTTTTTTTTTAAAAACTCATGGTACAAGGCAGGTGCCCGATAGTTTTTACCAGATATACACCTATACCGTATTAAGGAATGAATTATCCGAATTTCAAAGATACAATTGCAGCATCGCCCTATATTTTTACTCTGGGTGTAGCCGGGGACAGTGGATCAGGAAAAACTACGTTCACAGAAGGTATACGGAGTATCTTCGGTACTGACCTTGTGTCCACATTGACTCTTGATGATTATCATCGTCTCGATCGCGAAGGCCGCATGAAGCAGGGGCTGACAGCACTAAATCCAAAGGCAAACCGGATTGACCAGCTCGAACAGGACCTTATCCTGCTCAAACGCGGAGTGCCGATCGAAAAGCCGGTCTATAATCATACGACCGGAGTGTTTGACCCGCCGGTCATCTTTCATCCTCAAAAAATCCTTATTCTCGAAGGGCTTCATACGCTGTTTACGCCAACCCTGCGCAGGTACCTTGATTTCAAGCTCTTTGTGGATCCAACAAAAGAAGTAAAATCTGACTGGAAGATCCGTCGGGATATGAAAATTCGTGGTTATACCCGTGACGCTGTTATTAAGGAGATGGCAGGCAGGGAACCGGAGTACGAGCGCTACATAGCTCCCCAAAAAGAGTTTGCTGATGCGGTAATCGGTATTGATTATTCTGAATACGGGAAGCACCTTGGCGAAGAAAGAAATGTCTACCGTATCACGTTGTCCCAGAACAGGATGAAACAGAGTATTGAGAATATTGATCTCTCTTTAGACCTGTACTCAATTCTGTCCCTTTCAGAGCGAAACTTCTCTCTCAAATTTCTGACGAGCGATTATATCGGGCAAAAGATGGGCGAGATGATTATTGATGGAGAACTGAGCGCACATGTAGTACAAAAACTTGAGCACAGCATTGAACAGCAGACACGGGTTCATCCGATTTCTATCTTTAAAAACCGGAATTATGTGACTGCCGGAGACCTCGCACAACTGATTCTCTGCTGGCGAATCATCCACAGGAGGATCTTCATAGAGAGAAGACAATGATAGGCGCTCATGGGTCTGACAGGTATTCGGAAAGGTCATCACCGGTGAACGATTATATAGAATAAGAAACATCCATAAAAGAAAAAGAACCACCAGATGTATCGCTTGAATTACCCCCTGAAGCGGCAAGATCCCAGGATATATACACTGAATGAAAATGTTTCATCGCAGGAAATCATGACAAAAGGAACAATCGTTATATGAAAAAGATTGCTGTCATGACCGGAGGGGGAGATTGCCCCGGACTCAATGCGGTAATCCGGTCTGTCGTACTATCGGGATCAGGCTATGAAATTGAAACAGTAGGGATACATAACGGGTGGAAAGGGCTTATTGACAGTGACCTTGAAGTGCTTACCGATGCTTCAGTCTCTGATATCCTGTCTCGGGGTGGTACAATCCTTGGAACCTCAAGAATAGATCCACTTAAAAATCCTGCTGATCTGGAAAAGATCCAAAAAACCCTGAAGGAAACCGGCATAGATTCCCTGGTCGTGATCGGAGGAGACGGGACGCTCTCTGCAGCATATGACATCGCGTGTAAAGGAATACCTCTTGTTGGTATTCCAAAGACTATCGATAACGATATTTTTGGTACTGATCTGACAGTTGGATTTGACACCGCGGTCGCCATCGTAACTGACGCTATCGACCGGCTCCACACCACCGCAGAATCCCACCACCGGATCATGGTAGTTGAAGTGATGGGACGCAAAACCGGGTGGATCTCCCTTATGGGAGGGATGGCCGGAGGAGCTGATATAATCCTTATCCCCGAGATACATTTCACAACAGAAGAGGTCTGCCGCGATCTCAAAGCCCGGTTCATGGCAGGAAAAAAATACTCAATCGTAGTTGTTGCTGAAGGGATAAAACATGAAGACATCACAGATGCGGTGGTTCCTGAATGTGACCGTGACGAGTGCGGACACGAGAAATTCGTAGGTGTGGGGAACCTGCTCGGAAAGGAACTTGAACACCAGCTCGGTATTGAGACCCGGGTGACAGTCCTTGGCCATGTCCAGCGTGGAGGTATCCCCACAGCATTCGACCGGATCCTCGGGACCCGGTTCGGAGTTGCAGCGGTTGAACAGATCGTTGCCGGAAACACCGGCTGCATGATGGCCCTTCAAGGTTCCAGGATTGGTACATTCCCGCTCAAAGATGTTGCATCAAGGATAAAACCGGTAAATCCGGATCTCTATTATCTGGTAAAAACAGTAATGAGCAAGAAGTGGTAAGAATCCACATCCTCTCAATCCAGTAAATATTATTTCAGATATGCAACAGGTAAGGCAGTGCAATGAGAGAAACCAAAATAACAAGCATGAGGTAGCTGACAGCGCCGGTGACGTAGCTTGAATATTTCAGGAGCCCCCGACGTTCGAGCAACCGGTCAACACCTTCCTTGAAGATATATCCACCATCGAGCGGGATCATCGGAATCGCATTGAAAATACCGACATTAAGATTAATCCATGCACACCAGAAAAGCAAGTGAATAACACTCCAGAAACCCTCAAACGGTACCTGGTAATAGACCGTGTCAGGAGTTTCAAATGCGAGGATGCGGAGGAACTGGACACCGGAATCGTTTGCAAAGGGAACAATCAGGAACTGGAAGAATCCCAGCGGAGAGAGCATGCCCTGAATCACTGACATTATTGCTGCACCGTCATAATATTCCACACCCATAAATCCACTGGTCCTGTCCGGAAGATTACCCGGCCATGCCGCAAGGGTGAGCGGGTAGTCCTTCATGATGTTTCCGTTTTTAACAGTGAGGGTGAGTGTTGTGCCAGGTTTTGTTGAATTCAGGATAGTCGAAACATCCGACCGGCTGCTGACGGGAACTCCATCAACGGCTGTTACTACCGACCCCGGAGGAATGCCGGCATTGGCAGCGGGATAGTCCTTATAGACTCCATGAATTACAGGCTGGCTGAAAGGAATAGCCAGTCCCATGCAGAGAATGAGCAGGACGAAACAGGAAAATCCTACAACAAGGTTATTGGTGATTCCGGCCCCGAACATGCGGACCTTGGCCATTCCTTTCGTCCTGTCGAGTTGTTCTTCGTCAGGTTCAACAAAAAAGCCGATGGGGATTACTGCAACGAGAGCCCCCATAGTCATCACTTTGATATTTTCAACACGACAAAGAATCGCATGTCCGAACTCATGAACCGCTATGGTGATAATAAATGCAAGCCAGACTGCAAGGGTTGACGGAACGTATTCGTTGATACCCGGAAGGAGGAGTATGTTCTGCGGTTTATAGATCCCGGTGGGTTCGGGTTGGACGATGAGCGTATAGCGGACAGAAACAAAAAGCATGAGAGTGATAAACACTGAGACGATAATGACGGCAATGACCCCGGCTGTACCGTATATCCGGAAGAACGTGCGGAATACAGCGAATTTATCAAAAAACCCGATCCGTTTCGTTTTAATTGCCATAATCGGGCCATAGAAGGTGATGTGATCCTGCCATAGTTTCTTTGTATGAATATAGTATGCTATGGCTGCATAGGAAGCAATAAGAAAAATGATCAGGAAGGTCCAGTTCATTCGTTATTTATTGCATAGCAGGCCAAATAAAACAATGGCTCGTGCAATCTGATGAATCTTACAGAAGATGTCAGAAAAAATCTGAAAGCTGGCTCTGTTGTTTTTTTCCAAGCATTGCGGTTATTGTCTTCCAGCTGATGCGTGCGATTGGAGGGGGTTGTTTGTGTTCATCAATATAGGCAGAAAGGAATGCTATAGTAACGGGATCTGAAGGATACCCGCTTCCAATCTCACCATATTTTTTGGAGAGCGCTTTAATCGCCCGGTCCCGGGTGACTTTTGCGACTATACTTGCAGCAGAGACAACTTTAAACGTCTGGTCAGCATGATGTTCAGAAATGATCTCGCATCTCTGTGCAAGATGACTTTTCACCATATCTGCATACCGGAATGCATTCACATCACAGGCATCGACATAGGCTACGGACGGTAAAAGTATGTCGATTACCTGTGCATGTGCTCGAGCTACGCAGGCATTCATGGTCATTCCCTTTCGGATCTCATCGATTTCATGCGCGTCTATGCGTAGTGTTGCTACCTGGAACCGCTTTCTGATAATTGCATAGATGCGTTCCCGCACTCTGGGTGAAAGCAGCTTGGAGTCTTTCAATTCACATTCAGACAATACCTCTTCTGATGATATACCCACGGCAGCGACCACCATCGGTCCCAGCACGGATCCCTTCCCTGCCTCATCCACTCCGCAAATCACATGGATCGGTTGATGCGCAAATTATTTCAATGCCGATGATGGTAACGGGTAATCATGTATATTATCATCGTAGGGCTCGGGGGTATCGGGAAAAACCTGACAAAACAGGCAGTAGAACACGCAAACAATGTCGTTGTTATTGATCAGGATGAAAACCGTTGCAGCGATATTCTTGAGCACTATGATGTGCTGGCAGTAACAGGAAACGCAACCGATAAATCAACGCTCGAGGAAGCAGGGATTGACCGGGCAGATGCCCTGATCGCCACTACAAGTGATGATTCAGTCAACCTTATGACCTGCTGGCTTGCAAAAAAGTTCCGGGTACCCAATGTCGTTTCGATTGTCAACCAGTCCTCACATTCGGATTTTTTCAAGGAAGTCGGAGTCAGGATTAGTGAGAATCCGGACGAACTCGTTGCGTCACGTCTCTATTACTGGACCCAGAATCCCCAGCTCCAGCAACTTGCCTCGATTCCTGGAGGAACCATCTTTGAAATAATCGCCGAACAGGGTGCACCCATAGTCGGGCATGAAATCCGGGAGCTTAAAGTAAAAGACTTCGTTTTCATCGCAATACGCAGGGCTGAGGGGGAGCTTATCATACCAAGTGGTAATGTCAAAATCCAGCCAAATGATATCTTCACGGTTTTCACAAAAAAAGAAGCGGAAGATGATTGTCTCCGCCTGCTCAATAAACAACTTAAAAAATCAGCTGATTGATGCAGCGAGTGCACCAAGCTCAAGCATCAGTTTTGGGTTTATACTGATAATCTCCTTAATTAATGAGAGCGTGGTGAACTCCTTGAGATTAATTTTTGAAACTGAGTGGATGATCTCGTTAAGTTTTGAATCGGGCTGTTTGATTAAGTATTCCTTGATGTGGTAATTGCGTTCGATGGCTTTTCCCATCTTTGATGCCCGCCACGTTGTATCATACACCATGAGAGCATTTTTTGAAACATCTCCCTTTCCGATACATTCCGTCGCAACCTTGGCAGCAAGTCTTCCGGTATACATACCGTTGTAGATTCCTCCCCCGGTGAGAGGATCAACGACACGGGCTGCATCACCGGCAATTATCAGACCATCTGATACAGTACAGTCAAGAGGGCGGCAGACAGATACACCACCTGCAATATACTCTATCGGTTTTCCCCTCGGGAATGTTTTTTTCACAAACCTGTCCAGATAATCCTTTGCACGGTGTCCTTCACCACTCTTCTTGCCCGAAATACCTATCCCGACATTTGCTGAACGCTCACCTTTTGGAAATATCCAGAGATATCCTTCAGGTGCAACTTCATTGCCCAGATAGAATACCGTAGAATGCGGATCAATATCGATATCTGCCATTACGTACTGGACCGAACTCATGATCTCACGAACAGGTACGGTCGTGTCAATTCCACACCATCGTGAGAATTTTGACTCAACACCATCTGCGGCAATAACCACGTCGGCAGTAACATTCTTCACGCTTCCGCAGCTTTCTATCTTTGCCCCTTTGACATGACCTTTTTCGATTATGGGAGATGATGCCCGACTCTTGATGGCAATATCCGCTCCGGCCTCTGCTGCTTTCCAGACCAGCTCACGGTCGAAGAATTTTCGGTCAAGAATGTAACCGACTTTGTTACCTGCAAGATGGGATTCAAGTTTCATTGAAAAGCCATCGGGAGCAACAATACTGGCACCGGTCATCACAGCGGATATCCAGCGGGGGTCGGGTTCTGCGAACTCGTGAAGGGCTTCCTTCCCGATCCCCTCGGCACAGCGTACGGGGGCTCCGATTGCGGGGCGTTTTTCGACAAGACATGCAGAAAGTCCCTCCTCCACCGCAGTCTTTGCGGCAAGTGCTCCTGCCGGTCCTCCCCCGATAACCAGAACATCATACTTATTTTTCATCGGCCACCTCCAGAGCTCCCAGAGGGCATACTTTTGCACAGATTCCACAACTCGTGCAATTCTCTTCGACACAGAGGTATGCATCAATCAGTTCAAGGGCTCCTTCCGGGCAGACTGACACACAACATCCGCAATATCCACAGATATCCCGATGTACTTTGAGCATTGACTGATCATGTTGGTGTCCTCCTCCATTAAGATTTACGATTGAAAACTTAGAGGCAGCTAAAAAATGTACGATTTACACCAGCGAGAATGTACCGTACTTCCCGCCACCTCCCGGGTGAAATGTTACACGACCTGTCCGAAGGGTTTCAATGGCATCTGCTACCCGGGGATGAACAGAATGAATTTCATTCACAGGGATATTAACCAGAACGTCAATTTCGTTGCCAAATGTGCTGATAAACGAATTGTAAATTTTCTGGCACTTCTTCGTGTGCGGTGATGAGGTACCCTCAATCGTCTGGATGATCTGGCCGAGTGGAATAATATGGAGATAGGGAGGCCGTTTCAAAGAAGGAATGCCGGAAGCCAGCTCCAGTGCACGGTCATACACTCCTTTTTTGATGATTCCACCATCTGAAGGACACCGCCATGCATTTTGAACTGCGTCTTTAAGAGAGTACTGCGTGAAGCAGCGTACACATGCAGTCCGGTTATACTTCCCTTCTTCCGGGAAAAACCCGGCGTTCATCTCAATGGTCCCTTTTCTTATGCAATCCAGTACACCTTCAGCCGAAAGATCATTTAACCGGAGCAGATTAAATTCCCTCCCAATTTTCTCGGGCAAAGGACTGTGGGCATCCGAATTTGAGAGAAAAGGCACATGGTTCAGATCCGGGATGGCTGCACCATACGAGCTGTCAGCGGAAAGGCCAAGTTCAAGAAAATCGATCTGTTCGCTTCTGTAACAATCGGCAACGCGATCAAAATATGCATACAAAGAAGTCCATGGGGTGAATGCATGTGCCGGACCGATCATTGCACCTGCATCATGAACCCCGGCTGCAATATCTTCACCGCTGAGGTGGAGGTGAGGCCTGCCGCTGGTCTGAAAACTCTTGCATTTATCAAAGAAGAGCTCGCGGATCTGGTCGAATTGTGCCGGATCCTGTGCAAGGATCAGGTGATGTACTCTCCTCTGATCCTCTACTTCTCCTGAAGGGACAATCACAACTCCGGCATCATTCTCCAGAAAAGGTTCCCAGCTTTTAAGCCATTCCACGTGGAGAGCATCGCCTGTGCCAAGTACGTGGATGCCCTTGACTGTACAGGCTGCGAGCAGATTTTCCGGCAGCATCGAGGCAGATACTGCCATTGAATAAGGAGAATGTATGTGCAGATCGGCATTGACGAGCATAGTTACCCGATGTAGCTCAGCTCTTCTTCTTTTATCTTGTTGCCTTCGACTAATCCTTCGATGACCTTTTCCATTTCGGAAGCCCGGTCATTGAGTTTGGTGGGATCGACCGGTACATCAATCAGTTTTGAGAGTGCCGCGAGCACGTTTGCCGCACTCATCGGGTCGACAATATACCCGCTGGTTTCGCCCATCAGGCATACTGCATCTATCCCGCGCAGGGCAGACAGTCCCAGCATAAGACCGGCCGCACCGATGATTCCGCCACCTGGTTCATCCCGGTTGAACATGACCCCGGCTGATTCAATTTCCGGACGAAGCTCCGCGCGGTTCACAGCCCCCATAACCCTTGGTTCATTAACCAGGTGTCCGACTCCAAATCCGCCCAGCGTGTAAATCCGCCGGACTTTTAGTCTTTCAGCAATCTCACAGTACTGGTCTGCAAGGAGATAATGTCCTTCGTTCGAGGTACTCTGGTGATCACCGACGAGAAAAATGAGGTCTTTTCTGTCTGCACGGTAAAAATAAATTTCATTTCTTGCAAGTCGCACAAGACCGCTTTCTTCAAGGATAACCTGTGGAGGAAAATAAATCGAGTGGATCTCCCCGATTTTCTCGGCACCCAGCATGTGGATCATGTACTCTGCAACAAGTTTGCCAACCTGCCCTATTCCGGGGAGACCTTCAATCAGAACAGGGTTAACAGGTTTTTTTTCCGCGAAACTATCGAAAAACCTGACAGAGATTTCCTCAATCATTTTTTGCCAGCCTCCGGTATTTCCCGTAGTGGTCCTCAAGGGAAAAACGTGCGGGGTGCGCGATGGATGTCGGTTTACCGCATACCGGGCACGTGATAGAAAGAGTATACGTATGGTCTTTTGTGCACTGACGGATATGACCGCTCATTGACTTTTTCCGGACTTTGGTTTCTTGATGAGTTTGCCCTCGCCACCTGACTTCTCCATGACCGCTATCGCTGCATTTGCAGCTTTTTCAATTGCTTTTTCGGCCTTCTTATAATCAGGAGCGGTCACTTTAATCCTGTATGTCGGTGCACCGAGATACAGGAGCTCAATTTCGACACCGGCAATTTTTGGCTCAGCACTTTTCAGTGCTTTCTTGATTACCGATATTCCATCCGGCAGAGTAGAGGTGAGGTAAAGGTGCCCGGTTACTTCGACTTTGGGGACTTTCACATTCTCCTGCGCTACATGCAGGAGTGCATCGGCAACCTTTTTTGAGAAGTCAAGTTTTTTAAGTGTCGTCTCACTGTCTATCACCAGATCTTCAAATACCGGATAGAAGGCCCCGTATTTAGTGAAAATTGCATTTTCAAGAGCGGGAGCAGATTCACCAGTCTGTTCAGCAACAAAACCGAGCCACTTCTGGGCTTTGCTTTCGTTCTTCCACTCGCGTATCTTCTCGCGGCGCTGGTGTTCATTGACATCCTTTAAGGAAAGATCAATATGTCCACGAGTCCTGTCGACATTCAGAACCTTGCAGACAATTTTTTGTCCTTCACGTATATGGTCACGAATGTACTTGATCCAGCCTGTTGCGATTTCGGAAATAGGGATGAGACCCTGGCGGCCGCCGTATTCGTCCAGCGAAACAAAGGCAACGAAGTCCTTTACATTCTGTACAGTACAGACGACCAGTTCTGATTCCTGTGGCCACTCTCTGTCCAGCATAGAAAGGATCACGTAAGCTCAGCGATGATCTCAGCCTTGATGTTTGCCTTTCCCCCGGTTGGGAGCGCGAGATCGTGCCCGCAGACGATACACTTCACAACAGTGCTTGCCTTTTCAAATACCGTCTGCTCATTCTCACAGTCAGGACACTTTACTTTTAAAAATTTACTTCGGTTTTCCCGAATTTCACGTACCATTATGCGCTCACTCCGTCAGCTCAAATTTTGCGACCCGGTAACCCTTACGCAGGTGTGCCTTCCCGCAGGTCACACAGCGGTAGCGTACGTTAATTTTTTTCGTCGGCTTATCGCCACCGGGCACTTTTGAGAATTTTCCCATATTGCCTATTTTTCCTCTGCGGGCCTTCTGGCGGTCAATCCAGTGAAGGCCGGTAGTCTTGCCTTTCTTTACCTTCTCGACCTCGTGAATCTGATGATTCCTGCAATGAGGACAATAGGTGTTAAATTTCGCTGGCATTTTCATAAAATTTTCACCGATAATTTGGATATAGAATACCAATATTATTTACAAAGGTTCATATTTAAGACTATGTTGCGTTCACTTAACACCGCAGCATTCCGTTCAGGAAGAGTCACTATATCTCCCTTTGAGAGTGTATAAATCCTCCCATCAATCCCCATAAAGGATTCCATATCCTCGAGAACCTGTACGAGAACACAGGGATATGACATGGGTGCGCTTGCCTTTTTGAGCAAAGGAAAAATTTCATCATTTTCCTCGTCTTCATGGGGTTCGGGTTCTCCTGAGTCCGTAATCACATCATGGGCTGGTACACTCGGAGTATGAGGGATAGCATGTAAAAGAGTGCCTTTACATCGTTCAACACTGGCAGTAGCCGTTTCAAACATCTCTCTCTCAGCAGGTACCATCCTTTTCACTTCTTCGCGGTCATAATAATTATCTTCTGCATGCATGGCAGTAAGCGCGAGAATCTTTCGTGACCGTATTGAAAAAAGCTCACGTAAAGTCTCTCTTATCGCAAGCGTCTCCTCGATAAGGGAGCGGGCTTCTTCAGAGAGTGGATCTTCAATTGCATAGACTTTGCTGATAAGAGAGGCAAGGTTAGCATGTCCTCGTTCGAACAGATCGGGAGTTACCGTTGTAAGTCGTCCTGTCTCCCGCTCTGAAAGCAGGATGCCGCGCAGATCGTCAAGCCCCAGAGATCCCATTCACTTCTCCAATTTCAGGAAATTTCTGCCCAGCCTCGGCAACAGAGGAACACTGCCACTGCTTCGGGTACTGTATTGATACCTTTTTCGAGTTCATAAGTACTTCCGAGCATTGGCATTGTGACAGGATGTAAAAGATCTACTCTTACATCCCGTGTTGAAAAGACCACTGCATCCACGAGCGGTTCAAAGTCATGCAGCTCACGGAGTTCAAGGGGCTGTACCCGCATCCCGCTCCCGCCATGTAGTGAGGTTGGCATCCGTATAAGTCGTTTTGTATCCGTAGTGACTGGTTCATCAGCAAGAGCCGCACGGGAGAGCAGCCTTTTTTTAAATTCCCCTTCCTGTTGGGCGAGGACCGTTTGAATTACACGGTTCTTTAAAATCATGGTCGTGGGACGATGTTCAATCTCCCAGATAATCTCGCCGAGTTTTTTCAGAAATGCAGTCGCTGAGTCCTTGCCAATTCCCTCGATTCCCGTGAGATGTGCAATTGCTTCTTCCTCTTTGAGGGTCCCTATCCACCGGATATATTCAACAAGTGTTTCACGGTAACGTGTCTGCCAGCCCACAGGCACAGGTTTTTGCCCGGAAAGCATCGCCCCGGGATCAATTCCAATCCCGCAGACATAGTCAATCAACTCCCGGCGCTCAGCACTTCCCCATCCACGAAACGCAAGATCCTTGATATGAACATGATACCCCCGGCCACCGGAAAAAACGATTTCAATGGTCTTATGATCTATCCCTAACTCAGTGGTGAGCATTCCTATGAGCTTTAAGGTTTCCTCTTTCACCCTCACCAGCATCGTATTATAGGGACCCCGTATGATGTGGTCTGCATCAAGATCGAAAATAAGGTCAGCCCCGCACCAGCCTTTATCTGCCATGGTCCCGGCATCAGGTTTCTCATAGTACGCAGTCGAGTAGTAGGAATGCTGAGGCACAAGATTTTTAATAAACTGAAAGAGTTCGTTCCTCCCTGAGAAACCCATATGCCGCCGCATACGGATTGACGATGAGGGATTGAACATCACAAAACCCCATTCCCGCTGCTCAAGGGATGATGGAGCTACAAGAATGGTTTTTTTGTAATAATCGGTGAAACGCTGTCGGAGAAATTCAGTTGTTGCCGGGTTCATTGCAACTCCTTAACCATATATGGTCCTTTTCGTTCATATCCCATTCTCCGGTAATAGGGGCGGACACCAATACCGCTCATAATCGCCAGACCGGAGAGACCTTCATCGGAGGTGAGTTCTTCTGCCCTGGAAATTAGCACTTTACCGAAATTCCTGTGCTGCCATTCCTTAGACTCAGCATCTTTACCTATCGGGACAAGACTTCCGTACACGTGAAGCTCCCGTATAAGTGCTGAATTCTCCAGAACGGGCAGGTATGGGGAAGAAGGTACCCGAAGCCGGCAGAACCCGATTAAAGAATCATCGGACACTGCAGAGATGAAGTGCTCACTTCCTCCGCAGCACTCGTACTCCAACACATGGATTTCTGATTCTGCAAGGGAGGGGAGTCTTCCAATTTCCCTGCAGCGTATGCAGTGACAGCGCCTTCCGGTTACCTTCAGCCTGTTCTGGGCAAGCTGGCGGAAATTGGAATGCCGGGAACCGGCAACAATCAGTTTTGCCGGAATATCACGCTGGATCCGCTGGAGCCGGGTGTACTCAGGGATAAGCGATTTCGCATAGGCAACAAGATCGATCATATCCTCTTCTTTGTAAGGCTGATAAACGCCCCGGTTCCAGTGTTCTTCAATTTCAGAACCCGGGGTAACAAGAGTAGGATAGATTTTCAGGAAATCTGGCTTAAAACGGGGATCGGAAAAGATCGTTTCGAACATTTTTTTATCGATATCGATAGTCGAACCGGGAAGATTGGGCATAAGATGAAACCCCACTTTCATACCAGCATCACGGAGAAGTGTGTTTGCTTCTATGGTGTCTGCGACCGTACACCCGCGCCGGTTATAGAGGAGTATCGCATCATCAACATGCTGAACACCGAGTTCTACTTTGGTCACCCCAAGGTGCAGCATGCGGTTAATATGCTCACGCCGGCACCAGTCCGGGCGGGTTTCGAATGTTATCGCAACACATCGGATGGTCGAGGTCTCATTCTCCGTTTGCACCGCAGCCACATCACGTGACTCTGCTGATGCTTCCACACCCGGGTACATGTTCATGGCTTCAATGCAGCGTGACACAAACTGTTCCTGGTATTCCGGTGTTCGTGCAGTCATCGTCCCACCCATGACGATCAGCTCCACCTTGTCCACCCGGTGCCCGAGGAGTTCAAACTGCTCGAGCCGGGCATGCACCTGGGCAAACGGGTCATAGGAATGCTCCCGTGCACGCAACGCTGCCGGCTCCTCTCCGGTGTAGCTTTGAGGGGATTTGTACGGGTGATCCGGTCCACCCGGGCAAGGCAGGCATTTGCCATGCGGGCAGGGTGCCGGCGATGTCATTACCGCTACAGGAGCTACACCAGACAGCGTCCGCGTGGGTTTGACAAGCAGGATTTTCCGGAGGATTTCCCGGTCCTGTGGTGAAGCAACCGCAAGAATGGCTGAGTTTTTGGGAACCGCAGGCAGCCCGTACTTCCGGCAAATATCTGTCTTTACTGCAACTATAGCATCATCACCCGGCTGAAGAGTGAGGAGGCGGGAGATTATCTCCCGGAATGCCGGCGCCTCATCCATGACTTTTAATGTTCGGCTGCAACTATGGTGGATGCAGTCTCTGAAGAATAGTTCACCACAGGAATACGACGCCCGTGGATATGGGTAACAATCTCATCTCCAAGTGTCAGAAGAGCATCTTTGTGGGCTTTCTTGTCCTTATGTATATGTACAGGAGAGATTTCAAGGGAATTATAACGTTCAGTCTGAATATCTTCATTGGTGACGCCTTCATAGTACTTCTTAATGTGAATCATCAACATGTGTAAATGCAGCAATTCTTCCTTTTGCACACTATCACCTTCTGCAAGCTGATTCTTTTTCTTGTGATGCACATATACCTTTTTGGTGAGATTTATATCTGGATACCTGCATGCTGCCGGATCGCTTGTTGCACTGGCATTTGGCGATGCGTTGGGTGCGCCCCTGGAAGGATCTGCCCAACCTGAATCGTGGGTGACAAAAATGCTTCCCGGGGGGCGGCATTTCCGTAAAAAAGGGCAAATTACGGATGATACTTTACAGGCAATGGCTGTCGCTGAATCGCTCGTCACATGTGGAGAATTTGACCAAAAAGACCTTATATTACGCTTATTTTCAGGGTACGAGAAGTATAAGGAATGGTACGGTCCAACATCCTCATCATTTTTTGAACTGATCAAATCCGGCACCCTGCCGCACCGGGCCGCATGGCTCGTGCACAAAAAGAGACATGGAAGCCGGAGCAATGGCAGTGTGATGCGGGGCTTTCCTCTGGGCATCTTCTATCCTTCACATGAAGTGTACCAAATTAGTATCGCGTGCTCACAGCTTACGCACTTTGATCCGGTCCCGGCACACTGCTCTGCATGGCTGAACATTATGGTGAGCGATATGTGCCGGGGCATTTCGCGTCAGAAAGCATACCGGCATGCCCGTTCACTCTGTATGAATGATGAAGTGTATGCAATTCTTGGCAATTATGAAAATTATTCGCCGGATCCTTCACTTGATGCCGTTCTCTGCTCTCACGCGGCTCTCTTCAGTTTCATGCACGCCCGAACACTGGAGGGAGCGATCCTGTCTGCAGTCAATCTGGGGGGCGATGCAGACACTGTGGGCGCTTGTTGCGGAGCACTCGCAGGTGCTTACTGGGGTCTCGAGGCAATTCCGGAATGGTGTAAAACAGATCTCGAATATTATGATGAACTCCTGAAGATCGCAGACGCACTTTGGAAGAGAGCCAAAAAATAAAAATCAAGAAGGTTTAATTTCAACACGCTTTAACGCCCGCCCCTTCTCGCATATGTCGGAAGTATTGCCAAGCACACTAACAACAATATACTTCTCCCCATCCACAACACCATCGGGTTCGCAAAGAGGATAACTACGGCAGTCGCTCTTTTTGCAGGATAAATCGAGCTTGATTTTTGAATTGACTATTGCCATTTCAGCATTAATGAGGGCGGTAATCGGCGCCTCTATGACTTCAACAGCGGTTGCACTATCAAGATGGACCATGCACTCATGATGTGTTGTCCTGACTGAAACAATACGGTATTTTCTTCCTATCTGGAGGTTGTTGCATGCCTTTTTGACTTTGCATGTATCACAGCCTGCAACTTCACCTTCATAAATGAATTCAATACCCTGTTTAGCCATAACCGTGCCAACCAGCGTCACTTTCGTTTTGGACTCTGCCATATGACCAGCTCCTCACTCCGAGTACAGTATCCTCACAAGGTTCTGTGCTGATTCGCGCGTTAATCCCATGTCAAATATTGTAAAGCGTTCCGGACGGATAGTTTTTGCCAGAAGAAGTGCCTCAACGGCAATTGCGTCATCAATTCCAACATCAGCAGGAGTTACCGGGGCACCGATACTTTTTAATGAGTTCCGGATACTCCTCCAGTCTCCACCATGCAGGTACATAGATATTATAGTCCCGATTCCGCAGCTCTCACCATGGAGCGCCTTACCAGGTGCAAGCTTGTCAAGCGCATGGGAGAACTTGTGTTCACCCCCGCTTGCCGGTCTGGACGATCCTGCGATACTCATGGCTACTCCGCTGGACACGAGCGCTTTTGTGACAAACCATGCGGACTGCTCCTGGTGCGGCTTTATCAGGTGGGCATTTTTTACCAGAATCTCAGCCGTCATTCTGGAGAGCGCTATCGCGTACTCACTCATAGGTTCACCTTTAACCCTGTGGGCGAGCTCCCAGTCCAGAATTGCTGTGTAGTTGGAGATAACATCGGCACACCCGGCAGCAAGGAGCCGGTGAGGTGCAGAGGCAATGATCCCCGTATCTGCGATAATAGCGATTGGTGGCTGTGCATCAAGTGATGCATGCCCCTCCACAGTAGGTACTGATGCCCGGGAAGATGCAATACCATCATGCGAAGCCGCAGTGGGAACAGAAATAAACTGGATATCGAGATTATACGAAACGATCTTTGCAGTATCGATAACCCGCCCACCGCCAATACCTATAACAAAGTCCATTCCTGACGCAGCTTTTTGTGCCTTTTTGATGATTGAAACACTGATCTCTTCTGCAATGAAAGGTTTTACGCTATAGCTTTTGTTGAGGATCTCCAGGATATTTCGTCCTGCGAGATCCATTGTACTCTTACCAGATATCAGAAGCGCAGACTTGCCGAGTTTAAGATCTTCACAGACCGAAGGGATCTGCCCAAAAACATCATGCCCGATAACGACATCGCGGGGCAGCTGCATCCATTTGGACTTTTCGAAAATCTTCGGTTTGAGTAATTTTATTGCATCTGCGCTCATTCTGATCATGGATGATTAGTGATTTCATATACAAATACTACATCTATCCCATCAAGATGGGGCAACCTTACAATATAGTTGATACTCTTACATATGCGGTAATCCTGGTTCTTGGTGTCTACTTATTGTATCGCTGGATGTCACAATCATCCTGGCTTTCAGATAATGGATTTAAAATTGATACCGGATTTATCCTTGCAACACTTCCATATGTTTTTCTTGGCGGGGTATTGCGGGTTGTTCAGGATACCGGAATGATAGAAGGGGATCTCCAGTTTTTACTCGTGACCCCGCTTATTTATTTTGTGCTCTTTTTTTATACCATTACGATGCTGTTTCTTTCCCGCTATATTACTCTTCAGGGACTGACCAGGAATTTTCTCACTTTTTATGCATTTGCCGGCATTATGTCGACATTTGTCGTTTCACTTATTCTGCTGGCATGGGGAATCAACCACACCTATGTCGATCTCTTTGTCTTGACCATCATCCCTCTTATGGCAATAACTGCCACTCTGCTTGTCTGGGCATGTATGCGCTATGTCCTCCGCTGGAAATATGTAACCGATCCTCTCTACCTGACACTACTATTTGGTCAGTTGCTGGATGCAAGTGCGACAAGTTACGGAATCGATCTTCACCCGTCAGTCAGCTATATCGAACAGCATGTCGTAGGTTCAGGCCTAATTGAGCTGACCAATACCGCATTTGTGATGTTCCCTTTAAAACTGGTCGTGCTCTTTCCGGCAATCTATATTATGGAGCTGTACCGCAAAGAGGCAAATCCTGCATTCTGGCATCTCGTGCTGCTCGCTATGATCGTAGTTGGTTTTGCTCCTGGAATCCGGGATATGACGCGGATGGTACTGTATGTCTGATTCTCCGTTGACGAATGCGATCATTATTATTTTTCTTCTTTTTTGTGCCACGATCACGGTTGGCTGGGTCGGGACAATGCAAAATCCGGCAATTGGCGAAGACCTTATGAAAATCTTTGAAAAAGATGTTGCAGATCAGATCAAGGGAAAAGAATCCCCTGAAATCTTTGTGAAACTCTTTTTCAACAATCTTGAGGTATGCCTCCTCCTATTCTTAGGAGGGGCATCATTTGGCATCCTTACGATATTTATCATGAGCCTGAACGGTATCCTTATAGGAGCTATTATGGAAATCGTTCGCAAGGATCATTCCGTCGCCTTTGTCGCCGCTGCAATCCTGCCTCATGGCATCTTTGAGATTCCTGCGTTCATTCTTTCAGGAGCACTCGGAATTATGCTTGCCCAGTCACTTATCTCAGAGTGGTACTTCCAGACAGACACGAATGAGAATGCACAGAAATTTGCCCGGCTGTTTATCCTATATGTCCTACCTCTCGTTGCAATTGCTGCATTTGTCGAGGCTTTTATTACACCAATAGTCATACATTTAGTAGCTTAGAGGATCTGATTCATGGATGATGACGCGGGCGCCCTGCCATTAAAGGAAGACTTTTCTGCGTGGTATAACGAGATCTTGTGGCGGGCCGAGATTATGGACGTCCGCTACCCTGTCAAGGGATTGTATGTCTGGTATCCCTACGGTTTCGCAATACGAAAATTCGTGTACCAGAGACTCCGCGATCTTCTTGACCGCGACCACCAGGAAACACTTTTTCCCCTCCTGATTCCTGAACAGGAATTCATGAAGGAGGCAGAACACATCAAAGGATTCGAAGATGAGGTATACTGGGTTACACATGGCGGGACAACCCCACTTGATGTTAAGCTTGCGCTACGTCCGACAAGTGAGACTGCCATCTATCCTATGTATGCCCTCTGGGTCCGCTCACACGCGGATTTGCCCATGAAATATTACCAGATTGTAAATACATTCCGTTACGAGACCAAACAGACCCGACCGTTGATACGTTTAAGAGAGATTACATCGTTTAAGGAAGCACATACAGTCCATGCCACCTGGGAGGAAGCTTCTGAACAAGTTGAGGAGGCAATCCGCCTCTACCGTGAATTCTATAACGGGCTCTGCATTCCGACACTCGTATCAAAACGTCCGGACTGGGATAAGTTCCCTGGCGCTGATTACACGATCGCAGTTGATGCAATCATGCCAAATGGCAAAACGCTCCAGATTGGCACAGTACACCATCTGGCCGATCACTTCTCCCGTACATTCAACATCACGTACGAAGACAAAAATGGCGAGCAGAAATTCGGTCAGCAGACTTGTTACGGTATTTCGGAGCGGTCGATTGCAGCCCTGATAAGCATACATGGCGATGATAAAGGACTTATTCTCCCTCCGTCAGTTGCCACGCTCCAGGTCGTTATTGTCCCGATTACGATTGGAAAACGCCATGAGGATGTGATGACAGCGGCACGGAAACTGCATACTGAACTCACCGCAGCCGGTTTTCGGGTAAAACTTGACAGCCGCGACATGCGTCCCGGCGCGAAATACTACTGGTGGGAACTTCGGGGCGTCCCGCTGCGGCTTGAACTGGGACCAAGGGATCTGGATGCAGGAAAAGTCATGGCAGTGAATCGGATTGGCAGGAAGACATCAATTGATCTCTCAACCGTGACAGAAGATGTGTCGCGCCTGCTGAGTGAGATCACGGATGCTCTCCGTACCCGTGCTGAAGATCACACCCGTTCCCACCTTTGCTGCGCACCATCACTTGATGTGCTTAAGGTGAAGCTCGATGAAGGAAAAGTTGGAGTTGTCCAGTGGTGTCAGGAAAAAAGGTGTGCTGACAGAATCGAAGAGCATACAAACGCCAGCATCCTTGGTACGGATGTGCGTTCACAGTATGTTCCTGAGACTGAAGGTATATGTATTGGGTGCGGGAACCCCGGCAAACCGACACTGGTCGGAAGGGCGTATTGAAATAAGGCTGTAAGGCGGTATCATTTCTCACATTTTTAATGATTTTTCAGCCTGATGGACTACTGGTATGAATGCTCTGGTTCGCAACTGACACATTGTTTGTCCCGGTTCTTTTTTTTTACTGGTACAGCACATTATTATTAAAAATTTTCTGAGGCGGCTGCAGTGAATAAAAAATCCCAGAACTCCGGCATTGCATATATTCCCGAGAGGTACAAACAGCAGATAGAAGCAAAGAAACGACGGCGGTTTGTCAAAAAAATTGCGATAATCTGTGTATTTCTTGCGACATGCATAGTGTTGTATCTGGAACTGAGTGGGTTATTACCGGAACTTGATCAAATCCCATTCTCACTTCCTGGATCTTTAGTACCTTCTCCGGAAATTTCACCAGCCACTCCACCGGGTGATTCTCTGAGAACTCTCACATATAACGGAACTGCCGGAGAGGATACTGGAATCAGTACAGGAAATGGTGTACCTGACCAGCCAACCCGTAATATGCTATCCCCGGCGAATGCAACCGGTTTTCTTCGTCTGGATTATCCGACACCCGCATATACTCTCATCAGTGTCAATGTAACCAATCGGTATCTATACCGGAGCTTGTACGAGTTCAGGGTCAGACTCTCCAATGCAACACCAGCTGATACCGGGTTTACTGCATTTATCGATGCCATTACCGGTGATCTCTATACACCAGGACAGGAAAATGCGAAAATCACTGCTGATCAGGCAAAAATTCTCATACAAGAATCTTTTTTCAGCCTTTATCCCGACAATATCAGGTTGAGATACAACAATAATACGGATACTATACGGGCATGGATTTTTACATTGTACCGTGAGAACGCAGAGATTCTTACCGGAACCATGGACCCGGACACCGGCGAAATTGTTTCATTCTCCCGCAGTATACAGTTCGAGGGCAGGCAGGCAAATCCATTGTTGGATATCAACGCCGCAGAAAAAATTGCAGATCGCTATATTGTCGAGAAAAACAGGGTTCCGCTCCCTCTTAATATGAGTGAGGCAAGGTACGATCCACTGGAATTTCCCCAAAAAACGGTGGCAGGGCAGTACGTGTTTGTTTACAACCGGATCGTCCAGGACATTCCCTGTGATAACGATGGGTTTACCATTTCGGTTGATTCGATAACCGGGGATGTCACAGGTTATTACCGGCGCTGGTTCACGCCGGACAGTGCATTTTCCGTGGCCCCCGCTCCTCTTGTGTCACGATCCGCGGCGATATTTACTGTATTGAAAAAGGCTCAGGAAAAGTACCCGACATCAGTTATCGAGATTCTTTCTGCAGAAATCCGTTGGAAAGACCAGTACCCGACAGGAAGTATTCCCCGGCCAGGAACTATTCCGCTTGCCTGGAAGGTACAATTTACCGATGAGATTATCCATGCAAAGGAGACGCGCGTCACTGCAACAGGCTGGGTTGATGTGCAGACAGGAAAAATTATTGAATTTTATTACCAGCACTAATCCTTTTTCGCTCTTGAGATGCCTTTTTAAGTAAAATGCGAAAATTCACACTTCAGTCAAGGTGTGTAATATGTGCTTTTTACTTCAGACTGGATCACCGTAAAAAATTTCAGGGCGCCCGAATTGGGGCTGTACAGGAAGCGAAAAACACCTCTGGGTGAAAAAGCATATAACTACATTTCTTGAGAATAGTTCTTTTTAAAAAAACTTCATGGCCAATTATACAGGCAACAAAATTACCTGAAAAATTGATGAGAGATTAGCACCGGTCGCACGCATACAAGACTGTGAGCTGTGTCCTGCGAATATCCCCGCAGATTGATTTCTTACCACCGCGGAAGAATAATTTTTTGCATTTCGCACAGTACTTGGGCATGATCTGATCCCAAATGGTCATGGGGATCTCAAGAGCGAAATCTGTTTTTGTCCATTCTTCCGGTGGTGCGTCCGCATTCTGTTCGTAGGTTTTGATAAACTCCATGATTTGGTGAGGAGAGACGCCAAGGTCAACAAATTTCTTGAAGACAAAATAATTAAAGATAAGCCACGACAGATCCGAGCGATCGAGGATTCCCTCATACTCCCCGAATGACTCGTCAAATTCTTCGAGGGAACAGCCGCAGAGCGGGCATTTTCCGCCTACGAGTTCGTCAAGAAAAACCTCTTCCTGGCACCCCGGACATGTCGTGTGCGGGGATTGCATGCGTGATGTCATTGTATCTCCAGTGCTGAAATGTATCGATGTTTGATGCTACTGGTTTTAAAAACCGTGAGGATGATTGAAGCTTGAGATTAGTATTGGACGGGTCTGCACATATAGATATCATCTGTACACTAGATTCCCCGTAAATTCTTTTTATGGGATGTAAATTAATCTGCGTTCAGGTCTTCGCGTTCCATTACCAGCGATCCGAAGACCACTTTTTCAAGAACCTGTGCAACATACTTGATGTGCATCGCTTTTTCCAGATCTTCATTCCTGTGGACATCTGCATAGAGTTGCAGCCGCATAAGCGAGAACCGGAACCGGTCAAGAGTGTCATCATCAAGTTTCATTGCTTCACGGTAAATCGGTTCGAGCAGGTCGGGAAATACAAGCGGATTTTCAAGGCAGGCGATGACACCGCTATATATGGGGAGTGGCAGTTCCTTCCCGGATAAAATCCGCAGGTAATCCATCTCTTATCCCTCGACGACTTTTATGAGCGCTTCCATCACTTTGTCTACACTTGCCCACGTTGGATTTTCACCACGTCGTATAATGAAGGGTCTCCCTTCGTCTCCTGCTTTGCGCATCTCAATATCAAGTGGAATGGAGCCGAGAAACGGAATGTTGAGTTCTTCTGCTATCTTTTTACCGCCACCCTTGCCAAAGAGGTCAATTTTTTCTCCGCAGTGTGGACAGGTCATTCCGCTCATGTTCTCGATAATCCCAAGGACAGGGACTTCAAGTTTCTGGATAAATTTAACTGATTTCCGGGCATCAAGTGTCGCAACATCCTGGGGTGTGGTAACAATAACTGCACCACTAAGATTGGGGGCAATTTGGGCAATGGTAAGCGCTTCATCCCCGGTTCCCGGTGGAAGGTCAACAACAAGGTAGTCCAGACTCCCCCAGTTCACATCTGTAAGAAACTGCTGTATTGCAGCCATCTTCATCGGACCTCTCCAGATGATCGGTGTATTTGCATCTGGCAGGAGGAAAGCCATCGATATGACCGAAAGCATGCCGGTGACGTGAACGGGTTCGATCATTTCGCCAATCATGGCAAGTTTATGTTCCTCAATACCCAGCATCTTCGGGATGTTAGGGCCATGCATGTCAAGATCTAAAAGCCCGACCCTGAATCCATGGTTGGAAAGAGCATATGCAAGGTTCACCGAAACAGTGGATTTACCTACGCCACCTTTTCCCGAAAGGACCATAATAACGTGTTTGACGTCAACCATTGCCCTGGGGGGGAGATCGGTTGGCCCGCTTTTTGCCGATGAACACGTGGTAGCGGTCGGGCAGCTTGAACAATCATTTTTACATTCCTCGTCTGCACCATTCTTCCTGGCATCTTTTTTTGTCATGGTTCGCCTCTTAAAAAATGTGATTCTGTACTCTCATCAGTTATCCTTCGCATGCAATAAAGATGTGGAGATGGCTGCAACAAAGAGCAGTTTTTTTTTTCCCTTACGCAATCGATGGTGGCTGAATATGGTTTGATATCAAGTACCGGTGTTCCATCAAGCGCATCAAGTCCCCGTAAAATCAGCCTTTTTCCTTCGCGACGGATAAGGTCAACAATTCCAATTCCGATCGGATTCGGGCGGTCTGGAGAGCGTGTTACAAATACTCCATGTTCAATCCCGGTATGAGGGGAAGTCGCTTTCAGGGTTGCACGATCAGAGAGGTCGAGCCAGTACAGGACAATCAGGTGCGGATGGTGCTCCACATCCTGCAATGCATCGGTAAATTCCGGGAGTATTTCCAGCGTAGATTCCACGTCAGATAACCTGCCCTGCCGCGGGGCATCACCATGTTCACGAAAAGGTGAGTGTATTATTCCGACAGGTTTCAATTCAAAAGGCCCCAGGACCGCTATCATAGATTCATCCCTTTCCATATCTTTTTTAGACATAAGAGACAGTGGAAAAAGAAAGGACAACAATATGTTTATATTCACATGCCTGGTTTTTTAATAATAATGGACCGACTTGTTGTCTCACTGGATTTTCTTGAATTTCCACCCACC
Source organism: Methanoregula sp. (assembly GCA_028679185.1). Lineage (GTDB taxonomy): Archaea > Halobacteriota > Methanomicrobia > Methanomicrobiales > Methanospirillaceae > Methanoregula. Next base: position 37,506 of record JAJRBZ010000014.1, read on the forward strand.
CATACATGCGATGGAGAAAACCTTTCGCCCCGCCTTACCCTCAAGGGGTTGAAAGCATCATCAGTTGCTGTTATGATCTTCAACCCGTTCGAAAAATCCTGTTGTTCTTTCACTCCGTGGATCATCTGGAATATCCCTCCTGTACAGCAGATACCTCCCGGAATCCCGCCCGGAGGCAGGGTCACTTCACCCATCCCGGCTGTGCAGGGCATAACGGACTATGGGACTATCGGCTATAAGGGTCCGTGTCCCCCGCATGGCCAGATGATACGGTATCAGTTCAGGGTGTATGGACTGGATGCGATGCTTGATCTCCCCGCCGGATCCAACAAACATGAGCTTATAACAGCAATGAGAGGACATGTGATCCAGTTTGGCGATACGGCCGCAATATGTTCACGATAATCAGGTTTACTGTTTTTATGGTGTACCGCTGTGCTAACTTTTATTATACCACCAGTGTATCATCCCAATAACCGGAGGTAAAAATCAGTATGGAGCAGCTTAACGTAAAAATTTCTGCAAAAAATCTACCCAGTGACTATACATGTGACGGAAAAGATATATCTCCGCAGATCTCTATCGGCGATGTTAACCCGGCTCTCTCAAAATCCCTTGCCATTATCGTCAATGATCCCGATGCACCTGGCGGAGGGGGTTTTGTTCATTGGATTGCGTGGAATATGGAGCTTGTGAGATTGATTCCCGATAATATTCCAAAAACACCAGAAGTTACGTTTCCGATCAGGGCAGTGCAGGGAAAAAACAGCTTTGGCAGGATCGGATACAACGGTCCCTGCCCACCGCGGGGAAAGCCCCACAGGTATTTCTTTAAGATCTATGGTCTGGACTCTGAGATTTCCCTGCCAGCAGGAGCCACAAAGGATCAACTTGTCCGGACAATGGAAGGACATGTCGTCCAGTATGGCGATACTTATGTCACGTATGGGCGGTGATACTCTTCCATTTTCTTCTAACCGAAGGTTTTAACCTGTACTTTGGGGCACCATACAGCCGAATCGACTGGCGATGTAACAGTAAACAGCAGATGCAAAAACTGCATTCGGCAAAAGAATCTCGAACTAAAAATTAATGGATCTGGAGGGCAAATCGAGGATATCACCAGCATCATTACTGATCCGATCATCACGATTTTGAAGGAAATTGCATGTTTGAACGATGGAAAATAATCCGGCAAATGCAACTTTTTTCTGCCTTTTTACTCGCACTATTCCCGGCTTCAGTCGCGCAGATTTTTCCGGTTCTGCTTTTTTTTTTAAAACAGTATAATTAAGGTATCAGAGAGAAAATGTGCTGTAAATGAATCCCGCAAGCAACCGCCATCGGTCACTGGATTCCGGAAAGGAATCATCAATCCGATCATATATCAGTAAGCAGGAAGCTCTTTTCTCGCCTCTCGCCTCGATAAGTGCTGATGCAGTACGGAGGCACAACAGAAAATCTGAAGATATCCGTACACCATACTCCCGGGATACCGACCGAATCATCCACACAAGAGCATACACGAGGTATATCGACAAGACCCAGGTCTTTTCCCTGGTAGATAACGATCACATCACCCACCGGGTCATTCATGTTCAGCTGGTTTCCAAGATCGCAAGAACGATAGGGCGCTGCCTCCGGTTAAATGAGGACCTTATAGAGGCAATTGCACTTGGTCATGACATAGGACATATCCCGTACGGGCATTTTGGAGAAACATGCTTATCAGAACTCTGTGAACAGTACGGTATTGGCAAGTTTTTCCACAATGTCCAGAGCGTACAATTTCTCGATCGGATAGAAGACTGTGACCTCACCATGCAGGTGCTCGATGGCATCCTCTCCCACAACGGTGATGCTGATGATGTGAAAATCTTCCCTGAACCCTGCCTGACATGGCTGTCATTCGATAAAAAAGTGCAGGATAACGCGGATGGAAAACGCACAAAGGCCCCAATGACGCTGGAAGGATGTGTCGTCAAGTTTGCCGATACTATTGCATATATCGGCAGGGATTTGCAGGACGCACGTGAGGTGGGTCTAATCGCAGATTCGACCATGTTCCCTCAGAAGTGCAGGGAACTGCTCGGTGAATCCAACCGGGAAATCATCAATACCTTAATTTACGATCTCCTTGAAAACAGTGATACTGAAGAAAAGGGTTATATCTCGTACAGTCCTGATGTCGAATCAGCTCTAATAGATCTTCGCACCTTTTCCCGGATCCATATTTATGACAATGAAAAACTCACTTCAGAACGGGAGAAGGTGAGGCAGATGTACGCAACTCTGTTTATCAAATGTCTTGACGATCTGGAAAAAGATTCAAGGAATGAAAAAATCTTTACGGATTTTATCGACACCAGCTGGATCAACCGCGGCTATCTTCAGTCAGCTACGTACGCCGAGCTTGCCAGGGACTTTATTGCTGGCATGACCGACCGGTACTTTGCAAAACGATATGAAGAATGTGTAATTCCCCGCAGGGTTGAGGGAAAATTCTGTTAAAGCCAGGTACGTGCTCTTACTCGTACTTTCCCTTGGGCTCAGACCAGCCGGTAAAACCACAGTATATGCACCCAATACCATCACAATGATGGCAATGTCTTTTAGGTGCGGTGACCAAAACCACTCCGGTCTTGTTACAGTACAGGCACCCATGCCCTTCACAGTGACAACAGGTCGCAGGTTCGTAGATTTTTTGCCTTTCTGTCATGGCAGCAGCTTCCCCCTAATTATACCAGATCATAGTCAAGGTCAAAAATCAGCCCCTCGATCATCCTTCCTCATTCAGGTATCCCATGAGTGCGTCAAGCATCTCACCTGCAGACTGGTACCGCTGAGCTGGATCTTTTTCGAGACATTTCAGGATGATTTTTTCCACAATCAATGCATCAGAATTATACTTTGACGGGGGGATAGGTTGCTCTCTCACAATAGCATTTCCTACTTCAACAATACTCTCGCCGCCAAATGGAACCGAACCGGTAACCAGTTCGTAAAAAACCACGCCCAGCTGATAGATATCGGTCCGTTCATCAGTCCTCCCGAAAACCGAAGGGGAAACCTGTTCGGGAGCTGCATATGAAAGCGAGAACCCGGCAATACTGGACTTTTTTATTTCATTGGCTAGAACCTTGCTCATCCCCCAGTCCGTGATCTTGGGAACGAAATCCTTATTGAGCAGGATATTGTGGGGTTTGATATCCCGGTGGATGAACCCCTGTGAATGAGCATATTTCAGACCGTCGGCAATACCTCTGATAAGGTGTACTGCTTTCCAGACAGGGATTGGTTTCTCGATTGTTTCCAGGGAATCAGGCACGTACTCCATCTCAACATAAGGAACCGGCAGGATATTGACTGCAGTTACTTTTACAATATTGGGATGACGAAGCGTTTCCCATGCTGCAATCTCATTTAAAAAGGATTTCCCCGTCATTTCATCAAAACTAATCGGGATCTTGACGGCAACCATCATGTCATCTGATTTTCGGCGGGCAGAGAAAACCCACGCGATACCGCCTCTTCCGATATATTTAATCTCGGCATATTTACTCTCCAGCTCATTGGGGAAGATGTTCATTTGTTCTGCAGATGAGGCATAAGGCCTCGATAGTACCGGAACTGTTGTATCTGTTGCAGGGGTAGTTGCCGCGGGGGTGAGACGGTTGTTAGATGTTCTGGATGTCTTTTGCTGGGGAATTGCTTCGGGAACTGTTGCAGTAGATGAAATCCTGATATTCGAGGTCCTGGACATTTTTTGCTGGCTCGCTGCTGCTACACCTGCAGATATTTCCTGCTTACTCTCTTTTTGCTTGAGCTGCCGGAAAATTATCAAAACTACAACACCAGAAATCAGCAGCACAATGAGTTCGATCATAAGGAAACTCGTGGCTTGTCCATTCACCGGGCTTTCAGGGGTTGTCAAAGAGATTGTTTGTGTTGATGCAGGAACGGGTGCAGTAGGGTATGTCTCCTGGGAGATACCCGGGAGTGTCGGGAAAATCATTGGTTGTAAAGCGGGCACCTCTTCTTTTTGCGGAAAGACTTCGTAGTAGTATTGTTTTGGGTCCATTAAGGGAAATGCATCAATAATATTCTGATTGGATTCAAGTATCGCTTTCGGGTTTGCACCGATCATTATGCCATATGGTGTATCACCGATGCCGTCACCATTTTTGTCCTTCCCGCGGTAATCACTCCAGAAATTTCCCATGGGGCTCTGTCTGAAAAGACCCAGATAAGTGTACGTATACGTGAAGGGAGAATACCAGACTGAAGTCGCACTCTTGGAGATGACATTCAGGGGATTACGAAAATTATTTCGGTATATCCTGTTGGAGAGGGAATACTCGTTAAGCTCTATCCCGATAGAATTTTTTGTGAATATATTCTCTTCAATCACATTATTATTTGAGGCTTCAAAGGAAATGCCGGCCTGACTGTTGTTTGTAATAGTATTGCCGACAATCGTATTCTGCATTGCTGACACCAGAAGGATACCCCTTGCATTGTTCAGGAAGGCATTGCCTTTTATGAGATTTCCGCTGGACTTGATATGGATGCCATTAAGAAATTCAATATTCCGGATAGTGAAACCTTCAACTCTGCATCCATCGGCAAGAATTTCGATAGTGTTCCCCTTGTTCTCCGGTTCAAGTATTGGTGCACCACCCCCATTGTCAACACCGACAAGATCAATCTTTTTATCAATAAGAAGATTTTCCAGATACGTACCACTATTCACACGGATGGTATCCCCAGGTAAAGAGTGGTTTATTGCCGCCTGGATGCTGGTAAAATCTGCATTTGATGAGGCAACGGTATATTCAGCAGCAGCTGCAGGTATAAAACAAATAGTAGTCAGGATTATTAGGCAGCAGATGATACGGTTTATCTTGATCATAGGCATTATGGTATATTTTTTTTGATGAATTGATGGTAAGGTATTTTAACTCTCATCAGTTCGGATTACAGTCTGTTCATTCATTCGTTACCCTGCGGGATGATTATAAGAAGTTTAACGCCATGTAATCCTTTTGAGAACTCGATAAGATCTCCATCATGAATTAGTACACGCGAATTTTTTCCAAGTTGTTTGTTGTTAAGCTTGGTACCTCCCGTGCTCCCACAATCTTCAATCTGCCAACCATCTTTGGTATGAAGGAACCTTCCATGGGGCTTTGATACTCTGGTTACCGCAGTGTAGCCATCTGAAAGGACAACATCATCGGGAGAGAACGCAGTCTGGTTCTCAGGATCGATCCTGCCGATGCGGACTTGATCGTGTTTCAGCATGAACACCTTCCCATCGTCTGGTCCACCAAGCACGATGGCTGTGGGTATATTTCCCAGCACTTCCTTGGAAAGAGTGTTTTTTACTTCCTCGAGACGGCGGGAGATTTCGCTCCCCACTATCTGCACCCGGGTATTGGAAAAAAGCCCCAGGTTCCTTATGATGGCTTCAAGACCACCGGGAACAATCGAATATTCCCAGACCGGGTGGATGCCCTTGGAGGTGGGAGCACCCAGACCAGCCTCTTTTTTGATTACCCCGACACTCAGGAGCTTGTCAAGATGCTTTTTTGTATTTTCATAGCTGGTCTCGATTTCCTTGGAGATGGAACGGGCGTCCCGGGGCTTTTTTTCGAGAAATTTTAATATCCTGAGCCGCGCGCTGCTTGAAAGTACATCGAGATACTCCGAAAGTTCTTCCAGTGAGTCTGAATCTTCATGAACAATAATTGTCGGGGATTTGTCCGCGGGATTCATGGCACGCCTCCAAAATTATGTCAGTTTGTTTTCCCATATCCCTATAATAATCAGACTATAAGGTCGTGACGGTTTATATTATCTCCCTGCAGAAGTACCCTTTAAGTTCATGAGGGTAACCGATTGGTTCAATACTTCAACCATCATTATATTGGGAATTTATTAGCATCCGCCATTATTGTATATATAAGGTGATACACGATGCAGTTTCGAGTGTCACCGACCCATCCAATGCACATTGAACCAGAGCAAGACCCATACTTCAGACAACAAAGGAACGTTCAGATAAAATCTCACTCCAGAGACAGGGGATTCCAATCCCCTTAAAATCATACATTTAAAGCCAGATACCA
>JAJRBZ010000094.1 GCA_028679185.1 Methanoregula sp.
AAAAAAAAAGGCTCATTTATGAAATCCCTTCCGGAATCTGCAGTAATGATTGTTCATGGGCCGGAAATATTCGACAGCGGAGAAGCAGCATGGCTTATGGATGTACTGTCTCCCTCGCGTGTTATCGTTGCGGGTGTGATGGCAAGGACTGCAGCAGAGGAATCAGGGCTGAATGTTGAATTCAATGCTCAACCCCCGAGCAGGGTTATCCTTGAACTGTCTGATCCGGTGTTTCTGGCAAACCGCGGAAAGAATGCGGAAACCGGGGAGTTATTCGGGAATATTGTTGCATCCCGGCTTGGCGATCACGGGTTGGTGCACATCGAGTGTTCGAGCCGTACGCTCTATTGCTGGAACGGCGGGAATGAAGAACTGGCAGGATTACTCGCTCATTTAACGGGCTATACAAAAAAGTCACAAAAAAGCACAATTCATCGGTGGGAAAGAGTACGGGAGATCCAGGGTTGTGTTCCTGGTGAAGCAGTGTATGTCAATGGCATTGTCATCGGACGGGCTACTGCGGAAGTGGTTGTTCTCAAAAATACCGGAGATGGGATTGAACCCGTCAGTGGCCTGGAACCCAAACCTCATGGTCTTGAAAAGCTCTCTCTGAACCGGGATATCGATATCAGTAACGCGTGGTGCAAGAGCGGGCCAATCAGGTCAGCAGCACCGCACAAGAACGGGAAGGCTCCCTTCAGCGGGCGTGTGCTCGTGATCGATCACTGTGGACACGAGATTTACAAAAGAATGCCGGAAGAATGCTGCGGCGTTCTTGCAATAGGGGATGATACTACCAGCGTGTGCGGACATATCTGCGCTCATTACGGTATACCGGTTCTCGGGATAGTAGATGGCGACAGGGACACAATCGTCCCGTCTGCATTTGCTCATGGTTCTGTAGTTCTCGAGGTGCTTTTTGAACGGGATGATGATGTAGGCAGAGAGATTGGTGCAAAAGTACCTGATACCCAGGTTATCTGGCATGACTGGGTGCAGGAGATCCTGAAGTATCTGAAGCGCCGGGTGCGAGTGGTAATTGATATGAGCAACGACCATGATGTTGTGCGCTGAATGCAAAGGAAAAGGTATGTGCGGGCTGCCCCGCTGCCCCATCGTGAGCAGGTTCCACGAGCAGCTTATCATAAAACCTTCAAGCAGTTACGTGGGGATCTCACCGTCGGTCTTTATCGGGAGTTTTAATTATCCGGATGTGCATGGCGGACCGCTGCTCATCAATGACAGTGATAATCCACAGGAATGGCTTGCCCATAATCTCGGGATTGAGGACATCGTCAGTATCCGTGCCCGAACGATCCGCGGAAGATCTGCACTTCATGCTGACGCCAATAACCTGCAGGAGATCGCATTATCTTCTGTCCCTATTGATGTGGATGTTTCCTTTGACAAACCGGTCACATTTAATCTTAATTTTGACGGAACGATTGCACCGGTTGGATTTACCGGTTCAGTAAAAAAAATGGACATACTTGGTAATGCCCGGGTGGAACGTGTAGTAGACCGTATCACGGCAGACACCGATATGGTGGCGACCGATGCCTGCATTGCACTCAGGGAATCAGCAATTGATGTATACAGGATTTCAAATCTCATGACCGCAGGTCTGCTGGGCAGACGGCGAAAATTCGTTCCGACGCGGTGGGCGATCACTGCTGTTGATGATACACTTTCAACGCAGCTCAAAAAAGAGATCGCACGCTATCCCCCTGTGGATGAAATCCGTCTCTTCACCGGAGAAATCTTCGGGAACAGGATAGTCTGTATTCTTGTCCCCGGTGACTGGAAGTTTGAGATGATCGAGATCTGGGGGCGGCATACACTCTGGGCAGGTGAAGAGGACGTGATCGTGCAGGACCGGGAAGGTATCTCAAAGAAAGGGTATTCCCCGATATCCGGTGCTTACTATTCTGCACGTCTCGCGGCCTGTGAATACCTTAAAAATGCCGGGAGATCAGCCAGGGTGATTTTTATCCGCAGTATTTCCAGTGAATACTGGGCCCCCCTCGGTACCTGGGTGATCCGGGAAGCTGCAAGAAAGGCGATGGCAAATCACCCTGTCATCTGCGAATCGGTTGATGCTGCTGTAAAGCAGGCATCCGCTATTATCGGATCTGGTACCTGGGTACCGCACAGTACGCTGATCCCTGAATTACGAACGCAGAGAACACTCTTTCAATTCTGATATGCCTGTGCCGATTTTGACTGCCGGTTATACCTTTCCCGGATGCTGTCAAGTGTTTCAACATCAGAGATATCCTTATCGTCCCTGATCAGGATAAATCGTGGAAAACGGAGGGCAAATCCTCCCTCGTACGTCGGGCTGACCTGGAGTTCTGAATATCCTACTTCAAAGACCAGAACTGGCTCGAACGTCACTTCTTTTCCTGATTTTTTTATGATGCGGTCTTTTAACAGCTCATAAACCTCTAAAAGCTGGTCGTCAGAAAACCCTGTTGCCACCCGGCTGAGAGCGATGAGTTTTCCCTGGTCCTGGCAGGCTACGAGGAATGAACCGAAAACATGCGCACGCCTCCCCTCCCCCCATTCCCCGCCAATCACTGCAAGATCAAGGGTATCTACATCAGGTTTAATCTTAATCCAGTTTTTTCCCCGCTGACCTGGCGTATAGGGAGAACCGGGCACCTTGATCATAATCCCCTCATGTCCTGCGGAAAGAGCTGCTTTGTATGTCTGTTCGATCTCCAGCGGATCACTGCTTACGACCTGAGGGGCGATATACAATTTCACTACACTCTCAAGACGTTCCCGGCGCTTTTTTAAGGGGAGATCTATGAGTGTCTCACCGTCAAGGTAGAGAATGTCAAAAACATGCGGTACCATCTCGATTGCATCCTGCGCTTCTGCAATATCGTGACGGCGCCTGAAACGCCGGAGTACCGACTGGAATGGCATGGGTTTGTTGTCTTTTATGGCGATCACCTCCCCATCGAGAATCACATCGTGTGCTGTCGAGGTAATCAGTTTCTCTATCACATCAGGCATTGCAGCAGTTACATCCTCAAGTCTGCGGGAATACATTCTGGCCCAGTTGCCCTTTTTGTGAAACTGGAAACGTGAACCGTCATATTTGAACTCAGCGGCAATCTGCCCGTGCTCTTTGATCATATCCTCAATTGTGCCCTGCTGGGCAAGCATCATCCGTACCGGGTGGAACGGGGTGATGTGAACATGCCGTAACGCGTCAGGGCCAAGTCTGGCGAGCCGTGCTACTTCACCCACATCATTTAATGCCTGGACCGCATGCTCAACAAGTGAAGAATCCACCTCGAATGCCCTGGCAATCGCGTCCCGCACGCTGCCTCCCCCGACACCTATTCGGAGTTCTTCGAGCATGATACGGGCCAGATATCTCCCTTCCAGCGGGCGGGCATTCCCCAGCAGACGGCGAACCGCCAGCAGTTTTTCCCGCTGGGACTTCTTTCCCTCCGTGCCGGCGATTGCTATGAGTTCTGTATATACGCGGACGATATCCAGGTCTTCATGGAAAAAGGTCGTCTGGGATTTACTGGAAAGCAGTTCCTCAACGGCTCGCCCGGCATCCCCTGTAAGGTTGATTTTTTCAATGACTTCTTCCTTCTTCATACCGGCAACATAGCCGATTGCTTCATAGAGAAGGTTAGGACCAATGCCAAGTTTTTTTGAGCTCCAGTCAGGGAAAATCCGGCCCATAATAAACCGGACAAAAACCGGAAGTTCTTCTGGTGACAGGCCGGGAAGCACACGGCTGATTATATCGATCATTTCAAGACGCCCGGATGTTCCTTCCAGTTGTTCACAGGCCCGGGCAAAGTCCATAAAAAGCATGACGGTTCTCTTTTGTGATGTTGTCCAAGCGCACGCATATACATTGTGATATTTTTCAATCACGAAACGATTGAATAGCGCCGGATTTGAGACAAAATACACTACCTCATGATTTTTCCTGCGTAGAAGGGAAACAAATTTATTACCAGATAACGTGATTTTGTTGTATGGATGAGGTGTATCAGCCCGATGCTATTGTCAGGGTAAAACTCAACCAGCTGATAAAGGATTTTTTTGATTATATCGAAAAAAACAGCGATAAAATCGATTCGAACATTCCCGTTTTTTTCGGGAGCATTCTTGCCACTTTGGAAAAAACCCTTCCGAATGTCAGTGATGATCTATATGACCGGTTCATTGACAGTATCACCATTAGGGTGCTTGATGCGAGCACTATGTCTGATGATCTCCTGTATGTTGAGAAACTGTTTGATTATGCAGAGCGGAATAAACGCAAAAAAACCGGAAAAGCTCTCTACGATATCGTGCTCGGCATGAAGATGATCAACACAGGGAAGTATGCTGAAGCGATCGAACAACTGAAAAAATACCGGAATGTTGATGCGCTCATCTGTCCGGCGGTAGCGTACTGCTACTTTATCCGTTCTCCTCAAGGTGGTGTCACGGACCCCGAAGAACTGGTCCGGGGCCCCACGCCAAAAGCACTTGCCGCCCGTGAGCAGATGATAGAGCTGGTTCGTTTAAATCCGCCCGTAAACCGGCTTAAGGAAATGGGTATGGGCGATGATCCCGGCATAAACAAGATCTTCTGGTTCATGCTGAAACAGGCGATTGAATGGTTCCCCGACGAACGGGAATTTTTACGGATTGGGATTGAGAAGGCTTCCAAGGACGGCAGGAGGGATATCCGGGAGGAACTTCTGGCGATAGCGACCGAGCGGTTCTATGATGACATGTTCTTCCTCCGGGAATCATACAAGATAAAACTCGAGAGCCGTGATGCCGGAGGTGTGGCCGGGGTAGTCAAGCAGATGACCCAGCAGTATCCCGAGGAGCTTGAACCAGTCTATTACGGGCTTAAGCTGGCAATTATTACTTCCCGGGAAGAGATCTATCATAAATTCAGGAAACTGGCATTGAGTAAAAATATCCCGCAGAGAGCACTTGTCCTCCTTGATTTTGGGTTTGAAATGATGAGCGGCAAACAATATGAGGCACATGCCTGCTTAGAAGAAATTAAGATAACCTTTGGTCCTCAACATTACTACGTTACACTGCTTGAATATGTGGCACATGATTTTCTTTCCAATGACGAAAAAAAAGTCAAACAGGCAAAAAAAGCAATGCTTGACTCGATTGACCAGTACTGCACCAGGATGCTGAAGATTAAAGATACCTAAAAAACAACAGATCCCGTTCTCTGCAAACAAAAAGTATCTCTTTTTAAATAAAGACAACACCTAAACGTGCCGGCGTTGTTTTTTTTTGTGTTTATGTCGGATAAATGCGCGGGCATCTTGCACAAAACCACCCACTTATCTTTTTAGATAAAAAGACAACGAAGATCTGATAGAAGCACCAATCCGGGCGTGATCCTTTGCCGGATCAACCATCAGGTTCTATCAATTGTATACATCTTTTATGCCAGATACAATGCACCCAAAATGTGGTCATGCAAAATGCGGCACAATGATGCTGCGGGTTGCCAGAAGGGAAAACTCTTCCTTCATTTCGTGTAGCTGGATGTGCATAGATTGCGGGATGATGCAGAAAGACAGCCTTACAGAATCGATACAGAGCAGGATCACTGGTGCTCGTCAGTAAAACATCAGCGGAATAATAAAAAGGACTTTTTATATGATTTTTGCAAAATCAATTCGGCACGATGCCCGAGAATGCAAGAATAAATTGAGCGAGGAACTCTGGTGTTTTCCACTGGAAATAAGTCGGCTAATGCGCCGCTTCTTGTCTGACAGTGAAAAAATAAAACAGATATTCGCAGAATCAACTACTCGAGCTGCGATCTTATTTTTGAGCTGGAAGCCATCAACCAAAAAAAAGAAGAATAGGAAGATCCGAAATATCCGAATGTCTAAAACACCTCTATGCAGAGGGGGAAGATCTGCCAACAGATCGCTTCTATTGCCTTTTGTACCTTGACCAAAAAAAGTGATGATACAATCATCGGTGTTTATAGATAATAACTGAAATCAGACCTATTATGGAGAGCGCTGCAACAATTGTGATCGGGGAAAGAGGGGACTGTGTCGTGGTAGGGGAGGATGTAGGAACCGTTGTCGATGGGGGTGTGGTAGCCGCTGTTGTGGGGACAGCTGTCTGTACTGGTGTTGCCGCGGCGACAACTTTGAATGTTTTTACACCAACGTAGCCTTTTGCATACCTGAACGTTACATCGTATTCACCGGGCTGGGTCACAGTAACCAGTTTTGTGAATTCTCCCACCCCATCCTGGATATGAAGTATTGTGTCGATCCACTGGGGTCCGAAGATAACACCATCCGGTCCCCTGACCTCTATCTCAACTCCTTCATTTCCGGCTTTTGTTATCGATCCCTCAATCCGGAGCGCCTCTTTTAAAGTCTGGGACATGGGAGAGGTGATCGTGATGTCCCCCGAACGGTCAATAAGTTTGGGCAGTTGCCAGGTCATTGAATCGGATGACAGTTTTTCCTCTTCAGCACGGGAAAGCAGGGCTTCCACTTTATATTGGCCTCCTGGTAACCCTTTCGTATCAATTACCCGGTATATGGTGTCATGATTTTCCTGGATAGTAACGGTCTGACGACTAAGCGGTGTTGTCGTGTATGAGGACGACTGATAAAAAACAAAATAAAATATAGTCCCGGCAGGGAAATTGCTGTCAACTGAACAATTTAACGGAAGGCCAACCTGGACGGATTCCGGACACCTGAGATAAAGCTGGTATGCAGATGCCGCCCCTACAATATACAGCAGGCATAATGCGATGAGTATGATCTTTTTCATATCCAGAGCATCTAATGGAAACATTATAAATTTTATCTCAATGGCAACTCAAAAAAACAAAATCTCCAGAGTCTTTTTATAATTTTATACATTGAGGGCAGGTGCAGGATGTCCCGCATTGTGTGGCGACAACTACGGTCTTTTCGTCATAAAAGAGCCCGAGCCCTTCACGGGCGCTCGCCATCGCCCGTTCAGGAGTGTTATTCGTCTCGCTCAAATGGGCAAGGATGACCTGAGGGACATCCTTTCCAAGGATCTGGAGGCACCGGGCTGCAGCGGTATTGGACAGGTGTCCTCTTTTGGAACGGATTCTTCGTTTCAGCGATTCCGGGTAAGGGCCGTTCTGGAGCATATCCTGGCAGTGATTGCTTTCTAGCACGATTGCGTCACAGTGCCTGAGCAGGTCGAGCATATGCGGTGTAATGATACC
>JAJRBZ010000095.1 GCA_028679185.1 Methanoregula sp.
CGTATACAATGACAAGCAGCCGGTTGAAAAGATCCAGATGGCAAATAATTTCGTCAATTTCCTGATCTCACCGCAGACACAGGCCGATATCGCCAGCTTTGGGGTAGACAAGTATGGTAAGGCGTTATTTACCCCGATGAGTGTCCGCATTCCGACAGCGAAGGCGGGCTATGTAGGTGATTACAGTACACCGGCAACTGCTCTCAGGCCTTGAGCAGTAGTGTCAGACATGACAGCAACAACATAACCCTCCTTTTTTTAAAAAAACAAACCGTGCGGGATCCATTGTGATGATTTTCTGTATATCTTCTTTATTTGACCAAACACAGCAGTCATCAGAGAATAAATCACGAATCCTTATCTCATTATCTTTCAATAATTCTCATACCGTATGACCAGACAACCTGCTCCATCCGAATTGCAGCAACCTTCGATTTCTTCAGTCTTTTTAGCGTTTTTCCGGCTTGGAATCACTGCATTCGGTGGCCCTGCTATGGTCACTTATATACGGAAGATGGCGGTTGAGCATAAAGGTTGGCTTGATAGTGCAATTTTTGATGACGGTGTTGCACTCTGCCAGGCTATCCCTGGTGCTACGGCCATGCAGGTTGCTGCATATACAGGGCTTCGTATCCGGGGTGCATCCGGTGCTCTCGCAGCATTTGTGGGCTTTGGCCTTCCTGCATTTTTCCTGATGATGATACTCTCGGCACTCTATGTTTCAACCTCAGAACTTCTCCCGGTCAAGGCGTTATTCCTCGCTTTGCAGGCGATCATCGTAGCGATGATCGCGTACGCAACGGTCTCATTCGGGCGGACATCACTCAAACACTGGATTCATGTACTTATTGCCGGAATTGCAGCGGTACTCTTCATTGCAGGTTTGCACCCTGTCGTTGTCATTGTCCTTGCAGCACTACTCGGTATCACACTTCTTCCTACCCCTGACAAAAAACAGGAAATTCCCGTCACAACCCTTCCGCGTCCGGAAAAATCCGTTCTCATGCTGATCTTCATTGCGGTAGTTTTTTTCGCGCTTCTCTACCTCCTCCAGCCCGATCTTTTTGCACTTGCCACTACGATGGCATGGATTGATCTATTCGCGTTCGGTGGAGGATTTGCTGCGCTCCCGCTGATGTTCCAGGAAGTGGTGATTGTACATTCGTGGTTGGACAGTGCAACATTCATCAATGGACTGGCGCTCGGCCAGGTAACTCCGGGCCCGATTGTTATCACCGCAACGTTTGTAGGGTTCCTCTCGTATGGGTTTTGGGGCGGGATAGTCGCCACGATCGCGATCTTTATACCTTCATTTCTGTTTGTGGTCGGGACGGTACCGTATTATGACCGGCTGCGCAGTTCGCAACTGTATCAGAAAATTTTTCAGGGTATTTTGTTCTCCTTTGTGGGTCTGCTACTGAGTGTGACCATCAAGCTGGCACTTGTGGTTCCATGGTCATGGTTCCCAGGACTTCTCGCGGCTGGGGCGTTCCTTTTCCTTTTTCTGGGCACTGAAATTCTCTGGGTGGTTATTGTCGGGATTGGAATCGCCGTAATTATGTTCATAATTGTGCACTGATCGCATACGTCTCTCTGAGGAGACACAATCTCAGGGCAAAAGGGTCGAGGCGATTATGCTGGTGTACGTTGTAGTCCCTGGTTCCGGATACATTTCATAATGCCAATAAACAAAAATCATTTACCAACCATTAATATAAAGTAAGGTTGATTATAAGAATTAATCTTTTACTGAAATGCGCGGAACATAATAATTCCGGAGATATCAGCGATGAGCGAGATCATAACAGGGTTTTTTCAGGCTATCCACCTGATTATCACACTCAACCCAGAAGTGATGCAGATAGCCGCACTTTCACTCTTCATCTCGCTTGCGGCAACCATAATTGCGGCAGTTATATCCATACCGCTCGGGGGGCTTATTTATTTTAAGGAATTCCGTGGCAAACGCGTAATCATTGTCCTAATCCAGACGCTCTATTCGGTTCCGACCGTTGTCGTCGGTCTCGTGCTCTACCTCCTCCTCTCAAGGAGCGGACCGCTCGGGGTTTTTGGGCTCCTCTTCACACCGGAAGGTATGGTCCTGGGCCAGACCGTGCTGATTATTCCTATTATGACGGGGCTGGTCATTGCCGCTCTGGGGGGAGTCGACCGGAATATCAGCGATACGCTCATCTCGCTGGGTGCAACAGGATTCCAGACCATCGTCCAGATTGTCAGGGAAGCGCGTCTGGCGATCCTCAGCGCGGTAGTGCTCGGCTTTGGTCGTGCGATATCTGAAGTCGGTGTTGCAATGATGATCGGCGGGAATATAAGGGATGCGACCCGCGTACTGACGACTGCGATAGCATTGCAGACCGGTATAGGCGATTTCCCGTTCTCAATTGCCCTCGGCATCATCCTGCTCCTGATAGCGCTGGTTGTCGTTATCATCATGAATCTTATAACCTCCGGCCTGTCGTTTGAGTCACAGGCGGTGCTTGGAGGTCCGCGTACATGATCCGGATAGAAGGTCTCTCGCGCCGGGCTGGCGGCAAAACGATCCTCGAATCAATCGACCTCGAGATCCATCGCGGGGAGATCTTCACCTTTATCGGCCCGAGCGGAAGCGGCAAGACAACGGTTCTGCGTCTTATAGACCTCCTGGATATGCCGACGACCGGCACCATCATGTTTGACGGCATTGATACTGCCGCGTCGAATGAAGGGGTCAGGCTTTCGATCCGCAGGCGAATGGCGATGGTCTTCCAGAAACCCGCGGTACTGAACACAACAGTCGCCGCCAACGTTGCTTTCGGGCTGAAGTTCCGGGGCGTGGAAAGATCAGATACTTATTCGCGTGTTCACGAAGCGCTCGATATCGTCGGGCTCCCACACCTTGCGGGTCGGAAAGCGGTTACACTGTCCGGTGGCGAGATGCAGCGCGTGGCAATCGCACGGGCGCTGGTCACCCGTCCCGAGGTGCTGCTGCTCGACGAACCGACGGCAAATCTTGATCCGGTTAACACTGAGCTGATAGAGAAACTAATCCTCAGCATCCACCGGAAATTCCATACAACTATCATACTTTCGACGCATGACATGGTCCAGGGGCAGCGCCTCGCTGAAAGAATCGGGGTGATTATGGATGGACGGATTGTACAGGTCGGTTCACTCCATGATATTTTTTACCGCCCGCAAGGCAGGGATATCGCAAGGTTTGTGGGTATTGATACGATGTTGAAGGGTATTGTAACCTCCAATGAAGACGGGCACGCAAAGGTCTCTGTCAGCAATACCGTCTTTGAAGTGATTTCGCCCTGCACACCAGGTACGCAGGTAACCCTGTTCATCCGCCCGGAAGAAATAACCGTTGCCCTTAAAGATGGCGATTTGCCAAAAACCAGCGCAAGAAACCAGCTCAAGGGAACGATTACAAAAATGGTGCCCTTTGGACCATTTGTACGCACTACTATAGATTTCGGTTCAGACCTGACAGCACTGGTGACCCGCAGATCGGCTGATGAGCTCGGACTCACAGTTGGTATGACTATAATTGCCGGGATTAAAGCCACAGCCATCCACGTCATTCCGGAATCAGGCTGATAAGTTTCTTTGGATTTTTTTATGCTGTGGAAAAATATGAAAAGTAAAACACTCTAATACGAAAACACCCAATAATATGTCGATGCGCTGCACTATTCTTGCCAGCGGAAGTAAAGGCAATTGCGTTTTTCTCGAAGGGGATAGCGGGGCACTCCTTCTTGATGCCGGTCTGAGCACAAAAGAGACGCTGCA
>JAJRBZ010000096.1 GCA_028679185.1 Methanoregula sp.
CAGGCTCACCATATATTGAGGCTCCCCCATGTCCTCCGTACCCGGCACCTCCCCTGTTCCCGGGATTACTTGGCCAGGGACTACCAGGACCTTGTCCGGGACCATATCCCATATCATCTGCAAAGAGCGTTGAACTGGGGTCTATTCTTAAATTATTTGCATTGATTATTACTCCCTTAAATCCGGAAAAAGATGAATTCGATTCTAATGTTAAACGTGCATCATTGGTTATTATAAGATTTAAAAAAGTATATTCTCCGGCATTCAACGTAGTACTGGCATTTATGACGGTGTCTGGATCAATATTATCCGGAATACCATCATTATCAAGATCTCCTTGTGCTGATGTGATACCGGTAAGCAACAAAATAATGAGGATAATGATGAAATATTTTACATTCCTGAACATTGTTTATTCCACCTATTAAAGAAATTATTTCGGGGGGTCTTCCCCGGACTTTTGTCTGTTCCCGTGGAACCCCATTGCGATCCATAACCATCTGTTTCTACCCAACTTGCACCCTGAACAATAAGCAGAATGAAAAAAATCAATAAAATAACTGTAAAAATATGCTCGCGTTCCATGTGAGGCAAATCCCCGTATATATAAACTTTTTAATCAAACGTACCAACATTTTTCAATTAATATGATAATCATGTCGTTTTGATCCTGATACAAACAGATCTTTTTCATAAGACTGCATAATTCGGCAATTATGCTATGAGATCACCTTAGTATGACGTAGGAGGAAGTGTGATAATCAATATTGGCAAGGCGCCATTGCATGGCATTTATATATTCTGGGATTATTTTGATAAAAATTGAGAATTGGTGGAGAAACAACCGAAAAAATTCGAAAGGAAAATATGTGATATTTTGTGCTGTTAAGGATGTAAATTATTTAATAAATATTAAATTTGGATTTCCCTGTGGTATTTAAAAATCATTCCGGATAATGAAATCTTCTTTGCCGACCTGGAACCTTGAAGGATGTTATGGCGGATCTTTGGGCATTTTTATGGAAAGGTAGTAGGCATGAATAGCCAGTATAAGGTAAATGGGAAAGAGTAAAAGATAACTGTTCTCTTCACCCTGGTACTTGAACAGCCAGACCGTAGCGGTGATATCGACCTGAAAGATCAGGATCCCCCACCATTTACCAAGATACCCGTAGCCCAACCCCGGGAGGATAAAGTTGAGGAAGCCCGCAATCATCGGGTTCTTCACTGTCTGCGGTCGTTTTGCTAGCCCGCGGGGGAGGTACATCAGCGATATCCCGCATTTTGGGGATGCCATGACCGCGTTCCATCGCACCTCCCGGTTCTCGTCAGCCAGAGACCGGATAAGAGCGGGTGTTGCTTCACTATCGCCGATTTCTCCAAGAAGTTCGATTGCCTTTTTCCGGACATTGGCATCCCGGTCCCGGAGAAGCTGGTTCAGTGCGGTGATGGCAGGTTTTCCAATGTGGTTAACAGCTTTCCATTCCTGCATCCCGATAAAATAATATGCCCTGTCGGTGTCATTTGTCGGTTTCCATCCCATTTTTGCCAGGGAAAATGCTGATCCATAGCGTACATATTTATCAGGATCCCTGAGTGACTGCACAAGGGATTCGATTGCCTGATTATCGCCAATCTCTCCCAGAGCGATTGCTGCCTGCCACCTCACTTCGCTGTTCCCATCCCTCAGAGTGTCAAGCAGGGGCTGGACTGAACGGGAATCCCGGATCTCTGACAATGCACCGATAATGCCCAGTTTAACTGGCTTATTGTTTGTTCTCAATGCTTTGATGAGCGAATCAACTGCATCAGGTCCGAGGGTGCCGAGGGCTTTAACCGCTCCGGTATAAACATGAAGATCCGGGGATTGTAGTATCCGGATGAGCCCGGCAATGTCTTTTTTTTCCGTCATCGCGGAAATATCAGGTTTTTCTCTTCCGAAAAAGACAGAAAGTGGCAGCATGTTTCATCTCACAAATCGTGCATTTGTTTTACCATGTAGTAGGTATGTACTGCAGATATCCAGGTGAACGGGTACGCATAGATAAACGGAAAAATAACCCCGGTAAATAGTTGTATGAATACCATGGCGGTCATATAGCTCATAAAAACAAGCCCCCCCCACCATTTCCCGAGATACATGTAGCCGCTACCAAAGAACAGGAAGTTCAGGACTGCAGCACCAGCCGGACTTGGTGTTATCCAGGGACGCTTGGAGAGAACCAGCGGCAAACGCGTGTTCGTTACACCGCATTTTTTTGCGCCAAGCACCGCTGTCCAGCGAACATCAGGGTCACTGTCCATAAGAGCCGTCTCACAGGCTCTTGTTGCATCAGCCCCCCTCATCATGCCAAGTACATCAATAATTCTTGCGCGGGTTGCAGGATTTTGATCTTTCAGCATCTCAATTAGTGGGCCAACTGCAGCCTGCCCCAGTTTTTTGATGGACACCCAATCCTGCAATGCAATGAGGCTATATGCCCTGTTGTTATCATCCTCCGGTTGCCAGTTGAGTTTTTTTAAAGATTGCACTGATCCATATCGGACATACCTGTCCCCATCCCTCAGAGTCTGAATCAGTGGCGGGATTGCCCGTTTGTCTCCGATTTCTCCTAAAGCCAGCGCTGCAACCCAGCGTACTTCATCGATTTCATCACTCGCAAGTGTTCTGATGAGAGGTTCAACTGATCGCGGACTTTTTATCGCCCCTAACGCCTCTATAGCACCAATGCGGACATTTACACGATGAAAAGTCAGCAACATGAGGAGCGGATCGCATGCTTTCTCTCCCATGGTACCCAGTGCATCTGCGGCACGCCACTGGACATCACTTTTCCCATGGTCCAGGAGTCGTATCAGTCCTCGAATATCCTGAGCATTTTTCAATGCTTCGATATCAGTCATAGATACCTCTCACGCGGTTTTCTGCTGAATAATATGATTAAAATTTTTTTATATACTATATCTGAATGATTCAGAGCTGGTTATGAAATTATTGTTTTGTGTATGACAGATGAATTCAGGTGCATTTTTTAAAAATATTAATTTATATCATTATTGGAGGGATAAGCCAGACCTGCTGTTTTATGGGAAAGCATGATTCTATAGAAAATAAAATCTGAATTACGATCATGATATACTCATCCGGCGTATTACAACCGTCTCTTCCGCCAGCCGAAGTAAGCGGCCAGGACAAGAACTATGAATAATATCCCAATAATCAACGGGTTTTCCATCAGAATGGAAAAAATCCAGCCACTCATCATCTAAAGGTGCCGGGCTTGACACATCAATTGTATTTGCTGCCCTTGGCTTCATGATAGTTTTCGTGGGCATACACCGGGCAAGAAAATACTAGACACCTTTTTTAGAAGGACTACGAATTATTTTTTTTAAAAGTTCCCCTTTAAAAGAAAAACGGACCTTTTTGCCCTTTCCATATCCACCCCAACATCTGAAAGGTGATCGGCCAACCAAAAGAGTCTGTCAGGGACATTTTCCAGGCTTGTAATCAGTCTATTCCTCCTTAAAACCGTGATAATCAGAGATCGCAAAAAAGTGACCGGTGATTCGCGATTTCCTGTGACCTGCTGTGATCGCAATCCGCTCTTTTTGCCGAAATAAGCCCGTGATGGGGAGATTTAATCACTACCCGGATGCATCTCCCTCAATCGATCCCGAAAATTCATATCCCCCAAAACAGGCCTTTTTCGTTTTACCTATACTCCAGGCCACAAAAAATGAGTTTTGCCTCCCAAAAGGGAATAAAGAGGCCGGTTTCTCTGCCGTTATAATCTGTTATTCCGGATTCTACGCCCGCAAACCTGTTATCTGAAAATACGTGATCAAAATCACTCCAATAAGGCCGGTTACCAGTAACTGCCCAAAAAGATAATACGCCTGAATTGAATCTTGATCTCCATTTTAAGCCATATTTGATATGTAATGGGAGTGTATGTCCAAAACGGCGAGTTGCATATATAGGTGATAAGTTTTCTCTATGAGATCCGTTCTGGTTCCTGTCCTCTGATGCAGGATCCGGTGGCATGGTGGACTGCCCGCAGTCAGATGGTGTTCGATCGAAATGAGCGCTGTTGTGGATCTCCATAACTCTGATCTGACAATCCGACGAAATTGATATACCGGCAGTGCAAACGCGGGATGTCCCTTCATACCTCTTTACCTTCCCCCTGTGGCATCATATCCTAATTTTTATAATCCGGTTTAGCTTAACATGGATCTTGCCATGGTGAAGTTTGAGTGCAATGGTTGCGGGAAATGCTGCGTAAGCTTTGGTGAGTTTATAAAAGTTGAACGACAGATTAGCGCACATGACTATTTTTGCCGGTATGGAATCACCAATGAACTCTTCCAGGTTCACGTGTTACCGGAGTATGCCGATGAGTTTGCCGACAAATTTGAGGAAATGGAGGACAACGGTAAGGATGCCTCCCAGAAAGGATGCATTTTTCTGCACAGGAAACCTGATGGCCCGGGTTTTATCTGCGTAATCTATCCTTACCGCCCCACCATCTGCAAGGAATTTCTCTGCTACAGGATGCTGATTCATTACCACCAGACCGGGGAGCTCAGGGGCAAACTCATAGGAATCAATGAGCTCAAGACCCATGATGAGATACTCGCAGCGATATGGAACGAAAAGATAGCTCACCTTCCACACCCGTTCGAATCAGAGCACACAAAGGTACAGCACTCCCACACTCCCGGTGCAGAGAAATCCCACGGGTATGAGTCCCACCTCCTTGCCCATATCAATGGAATACAACATGCCGAAGACCACGAGTGGATTAAAAATGTCATCACGGTTCTTGCGGCTCACGGGTACGAAGGCGATCCTGTCGAATGATCAGCTTTCGATAATTACAGATTTTTTTACTTTGTCCGCGATACAAGACACCGAACAGCACCGTGAATAGTCTCTCGGTCACTGCAATGGCCTGGCAGGGTGCTCATTGTCGGCAGTGGCGGGCTCTTCTCTATACAGCCGTCTGTAAGGATAAAAATAATAAGAACCATTGTCAGGAAAATGTAATGGTGCAATGCAATTACAGACACCCCCGGCTGTCTTGCATGAGAAATCATGTGTCAGGGAGACAGAAATACAAATTTGGCAGTGGGGTGAAATTATCGTGTTCGCAATAAGCAAATAAATAACATAAAATAATAAGGATTGTGATTATTCTTCATGGGAAGAGTGGCCTTACATTTCAGTGAAGAGGACTACAAGCTCTTCCATCATTACTGTACCAATTATTGTCGTCTCTATGACGAAACCAGAAAAAATTCAATAAAAATTCTTCTTGAACTTTATAAACACCAGGTAATTGATATCCAGGAGCACAGCCTCGATAATATTTTTACTTTTTTTTATCAGAAAAAACAGGAGTTTGAGACAGACTGCCGGGCTCCTGGCAGTGGTGCAAACGAATTGATGCGAATGCGGATGTGTTCTGATAGTATCTCTTTTTTAGAAGATCTTGAAAAAATATACCTCATTTTGCGTAAAAAAGGTTTAGAAGCAAATTATCTCCTCATCCTTGGTTCATTTTCAAAGATTATTGATGAGGAATACCAGATGCGGTTGGAAGAACTTCATGAAGCCGCATCGGGTGCAATCAATGCCATCGTTTCACCATTAGGGGATGCGATGGAAAAAAAACTTGGATCAGACGTTGATATCCAGGATCTTCTCTATGAACTGGTGAACTATACCAATATCTTCAACAGGCTTTCAACAGATCTTTCATTCAACGATGAAATAATCGACCTCATCACCCCTTCGTTATTCAAAAGGTTCGGGAAAAAGGAAAACTACGAGGAAATTCGTGCATTTCTCAAAGAATATCGTGATCAATTCGAGGTGGATGAGCTCGAGTCTGCGCTTGAGGGAGGTCTCCATGCGCAGAATGTGTGGGGTCTTGAATTTTCCTGGAGGGAACTTCTTGAGCCCCTGCATACACTCAATGAACTGATTGCAGAGAGCCAGAGCCGCATGTGGGTGTCTCTCGATGTTCTCTCCGCTCTCGAAGCGCCGATGAAGGGAAAACCTGCACAGGCAGAGTATTCTCAGTTGATACCCTATCAGAAGCCTTACAGGGAATTAAGGAGGCGGAATGAAGTAAACCGGTTCCTTGTTAAGGTGGATAACCGCTCACGCAGTGAAGTTCAGCTCTCAACCTTCTCGGATTTTATCCCTCAGGTTCACTCGCAGGGAGATAAATACAAACGATACTTCTCCATTACTGCGGGTGCAATGGCATTATTAATATTAATCTTGGCCATTGTCATCCTCTCTGTTTCTTCTGCTCCTTCAATTCCCGTCGGTAACACTACAGACGGACTCCTTGGAACTAAAAATGCAACGATTGCTGCATCAGCCACGCTAAAGACAACCAAGCCTGCCCCGACACCAATACCCACCCCTACTCCGACACCACAGTACGTAACAATTGAACCTGTTATACGAGAACCTGACACAAGTCCTAAGAGCACCAGAGAATTGTTCGGAAATCCGAATTTTTTCCCGAATATTTTATTCAATCCCAAAGACTACATAACAATTTTCAAAAACAATCTGTCGTATAATCTGGATAATTCCTATAAAATTTCCTTTGATCTGAAAAACCCGCCTATGGTTATCCGCTATAAGGTCTACCCGAATAATATTACTGATACTAAATGGTTTGAACCGAGGGATGCCAAAAAGAAGATTGATACAGCAACCATTAATCGCCCGGACGAATTCGCATGGTTCGAATTAAAAATTTATGATGATGAAGGCCTGTATGATCAGCAGGGATGGGGAAGGTTATATGGGAATCCTCTGACCATGCAGGAGATCTATATCAGAAACGGGGGATTATACCAGATCGAATTTTCCGGCCAGTTGGTAACGGTCAGTTCAGAAGTGCTTGTGAAAAAAGAAGGAAATATTATGGTATGATTATCGTAATGATAGAGGATTTTTTAAATAAGGAAAAATACCTGTATATAACGAGCAAGCCGATACTTTTTATCGCATTTTAAAATTTCGTCAAGTCCTGTGCAGTCTGTTCATACGTGTCAATCCTTTCAGATGATTTTTATCAGACAGAATGAAATAATTTGTATTATTGGAAAGGTTCCAATAGACTACTCCTCGCTCCTCAAATTGTTAATCTTGAAGGGGATCAATGACATATCTTTTCCTCCACTGACCTGCGATTGCTGCCATTCCGGCAGGCATTATGTCAATGGCAAGGAAGTCGCCGTCACACCTTGGTACGTCCCGTTTACTTGCTGAAAGTGAGGCCGGTATACACAGGCCCCAGAAAATCATCTTCTCCAACTCGTGGGTTGAAATGTTGAATGATTAAATCCCTGAACCCTTTTTCAAGAATTATTTGAGGAAAATCCCTGGTGTATTTTTTAAAAAACCTGACCCATTCTGCCCAGAGAAACATGCACTGAACAACATGTACTGCGCTATAGTTTACATGACGGGATATAAACTCCTGGAATAGTATTAATTCATGCAGTTCGTCCTTGTTAATTTCTATCCCTTGATTTGCGCATTGTTCAGCCAGCTCGTCTTGCAGTGTGCCTTTTATTATTTTCTGGTGTTCGTCTGAAAGGACATTTTTTTTAACTGCAGGTTTTTGAAATTTATTTTGAAACAACGTAAAACGCGGATTGATTCTGAACACAGTACAGGTCCCGGAATCTTTCCTGATGACGGAAATAAAAATCACCATGATATGATATCACTAAGAAATTTATAGTGCATTGCCTGATTATCAATTTTTGAAACACATTTTGAAACTTTGTTTGTAAGAGGGATTTTTTATGAACGATATTTTTATCCATTCTGCGTCGCATCTACAGAAATAATGAACCGTTCCGCAGCCATTGTACCGGTCCGGCAATTGATGCTGGAGTATGCCCGGCTGACAGGACTTGATCCTGCCAGCGGTTACCCGCGACGATACCTGTGGACAGATGCGTTTGCAGTATGCAATTACCTCGGCCTTTTCCAAAAGACTAATGACGAATTCTACCTTCAGCTGGCGCTTCGTCTTATTGATCAGGTGCATCATACCCTGGGACAGCACAGGATTGATGACCCGCGGACCGGCTGGATCAGCGGGCTCTCTATACAGGAAGGCGAACTGCATCCAACCAAAGGTGGCCTGAGGATTGGAAAATCCTTGCGTGAACGCGGTCCAGATGAGTATTATAACGTCCAACAGGAATGGGACCAGGACGGCCAGTACTTCCATTACCTGACAAAGTGGATGCATGCGCTTAACCGCGTGAGCCATGTTGTTGGCAACCCGGTTTATGCCTTGTGGGCAATCGAGCTTGCACATACGGCTCATACCAAATTCACCTATCTTCCCAAGGACGGTGGCCGGAAAAGGATGTTCTGGAAGATGAGCATCGATCTTACTCGTCCGTTGGTTCTTTCCATGGGCCAGCACGATCCTCTTGACGGGCTCGTTACCTGCAATGAACTGCAGCTTACAGCAACCAGAGATTTCGGGCAATCCATCCAGCTTAATTTGGTACAGGAGATTGCTGATATGACCGATATCTGCAGGGGTATAAGGCTATCCACAGATGATCCTCTCGGTATTGGAGGTCTCCTTACTGATGCCTCAAGAATCGCTCAATTGATAATCCATGGTGGTCCGCGGTACACTGGTCTTCTGGAATCGGTGCTTGATTCGGCTCTTGCCGGATTAGTCTCCTTTAAAGAATCCGGTTCACTTGAACTCCCTGCCACGCACCGTCTTGCTTTCCGCGAGTTAGGTCTGTCGATCGGCTTGTCAGGAGTTGAACAACTGCCGGAATTGATCGGGAATAATCCACGTTTGTTTGGCAGTATACGTTCATTGCAACATAGA
>JAJRBZ010000015.1 GCA_028679185.1 Methanoregula sp.
GAAGACCCGCCTCGTCCGGGTGTGAGAGAGACGATCGGACGGGCACAGCGGGCAGGCATCAGGACCATTATGGTGACAGGCGATCACCCGAAGACCGCTGCGGCGATTGCTACACAGGTCGGGATCAAAACCGATGACGTGCTGGATGCACAGAGTCTCGATGCATTATCCGATGCAGAAATCCGGGATCTCGTGAAAAAGATCTCCGTGTTTGCCCGGGCTGTCCCGGAACATAAATACCGGATCGTAAAAGCCCTCCAGGATAACGGCGAAGTGGTTGCGGTAACCGGGGACGGTGTGAATGACTCCCTCGCGCTGAAGGGTGCTGATATCGGGATAGCAATGGGGATCAAAGGTACGGATGCCGCAAAGGAAGCCGCCGATATCGTGCTGGCCGATGACAATTTCGTGACGGTCGGAAAAGGAATATTTGCGGGCAGGCGGATCTTTGACAATCTCTCGAAGGGAGTGAAATACTATCTTTCGGTAAAAGTGGCGCTTGTCGCTGTCTTCTGTGCATCACTCGTGCTTGCACTCCCGTTCCCCTTCTCACCTATCCAGATAATCCTCCTCGAGCTCTTCATGGACCTCGGGGCCTCCGCGTCGTTTGTCGCAGAGCCGGCAGAACCCTCTGTTGACGTGCGGCCACCGCGTGACCCCCGTTCTCCCTTCCTCAACACGCCCATGCTTACGGGTATCGCACTGGGAGGGATTGCATTGTTCATGACCGTATTCCTGACGTACTGGCTGGCCCTTCACCAGGGATTTGACGGGACGAGCGCAGGTACCGCAGCGTTCTCTGCCTGGATACTCGGGCACATCCTTCTTGCCTTTGTATCCCGGTCAACGCACGATCCGCTCTACCGCATCGGGATTTTTACCAACCGGGTGATGGTCCTCTGGGCGGCAGGAGCGTTTTTGTTCCTCGGACTCGCACTATCAGTTCCGCTTATCGGCCAGCGGGTAGGGATTTCCGGGATTACTATCGGGAACTTTATGATGATTGCGCTCATTGCGGTGGTTTTTATGGCAGGATTTGAGGTCAACAAAATTGTGCATTCCCTTGTGGGCGCCCAATCGGGGAACAGTAATTCCCCGGAACGAACGTAACAGGATTCAGCAGACGGTGTGAAGATGGGTGCAGACATCGATGGTAAACTCTTTCCTTCATCACTCAATCCACAGGAAGACCTGCAATCCCGAACCATCGTGCTGATTCCCTGAAAAGATACACTCGCATGACTGTAGAACCGGGTAAATAGTTTAGCAAACTACACTCCGTAGAAATCGCCACATCTATGGGAAATTTGTCCGGATCCCCCGCAATTTTTACAGAGATCGGTCAATGGTGATCCACCAAATTTATGACTTTTGGACCTTTTTCCGTTACAATACGGACACGTAATATCCTTCCCGCATTTTGGACAAATTCTCTGTGGCATATATACATTTTCTGACGTGAGAACTATGTAAAATTATCATTTTTGGATGATCCAAAGCACATAATATCCATCGAAATTAAAACACCGGCATGGCTGATGATTCTTCCCCGAGGTTTGGTGAAACAATGGCATACGTGCTGTGCATCATTGTTTCAACCACAATGATCTGGCTTCTTTTACTATCGATTTTCGAACCATGCCTGCCTTGCATGGAAAAAATGGGGGAGTATGTATTTCTCTTTGTTTTTTGTCTGGTTATTGCGTATGCCACGATCAGACTGTTCATTCTGCTGTTTCCGGCGAGAGCGGAAACCTGCGGGATTTGTTCGTTAATTTTCTGAGATACCTGTCACCCTTTTCCTGAATGTGATAGTCCGCACCAAGAACCCCTATCAAAGTGTATAAACCCTCTCACGGAATATTTTTAATAATGATCTGCCACCGGGTTCCTCAAAGGAATCCGGCATATCTTACCACGGTGACTCCCATGCAGTTGAAGTCCTGCAAAAAGACCTACAATCTCGAAACACAGCGTGCTGCCCCCCTTGAAGAGACACTCGCCCGCATAGAACCGAAAGTGCCCGCAGCGGGGATAACACGCGTCGCTGACATCACCAACCTTGACCGGATCGGCATTCCGGTCTTTTCCTGCATCCGCCCGACTGCAGAAGCAGGAGCAATTACGGTATATAATGGCAAAGGGGCGACTGTTGAAGAATCACGGATTTCTGCGATTATGGAAGGCATCGAACGGTATTCCTCGGAACTGCACGACCGGAAGATCCACCTCGCATCCTATCCGGAAATGCTGGCACACGGGAGGGTACTTGATCCAAAAGACCTGATCCTCCCCAGGGAGGCAGATACGGATCGTCTTATGCCCTGGGTCGAAGGGTTTGATATTGCAAATGATGTGTCAATTATTGTCCCTGCACATGCAGTTTTTCATCCGCTCCCCCAGAAATTTCGTCAGATCTTCCGCACGAACACGAATGGGTTAGCATCAGGGAACACCATGGAAGAGGCCATTTTCCATGCCCTTTCTGAGGTGATTGAGAGGGATGCATGGTCACTGGTCGAGTCTTCACGGGATACCGGGGCAACGGTTGAAAACATCGATGACCAGACCTGCCTTGAAATGCAGAAAAAATTTGCCGATGCACAGGTTGAAGTCCGGGTGAGGGATATCACCAGTGACATCGGGATCCCGACAATGGCTGCAGTCGCTGATGATGTCCTGCTCAAAGATCCCATGCTGCTGACCATCGGGATCGGGACCCATACCAGTGCACGGATTGCGGTAATGCGGGCGCTTACCGAGGTTGCCCAGAGCCGGCTGACGCAGATTCACGGGGCACGGGAGGACACTACGCTCGCCGAACTCCGGAAAAGGATGGGCTATGACCGGGCAAAGCGGATAAACGCGTACTGGTTCAAGGATAACGGTCAGGTAGATTATAACCGGATTGTATCCTATGACAGCGATGATTTCCTTACCGATATCCATTTTGTTATTGAAGCACTTAGAAACAAGGGGCTCGACCGTGTAATTGTGGTAGACCTGACCCGCGAAGAGATCGGGATTCCAGTCGTACGGGTGATTGTTCCGGGGCTGGAAGTCTACGCAATGGACCCGGAACGACGGGGAGAGAGAGTAAATAATGCACAAAATCATCGTCTTTCTCGGGCCAAGTCTTGAGAGAGAAACAGCTGAAAAAATCCTTGCCGCTGAATATCACCCTCCTGCAAGGCGGGGGGACCTGCTTGCAGCAGCAGAGAAAGGTGCAACAGTTATCGGGTTGATTGACGGTGTCTTTCACCAGGAAAGTGCGGTTGCCCACCGTGAGATCCTTACCGCGATAAAAAAAGGCGTCAGGGTCGTGGGTGCATCGAGCATGGGAGCTCTCCGGGCTGTAGAGATGGATACGCTGGGCATGGTCGGTATCGGTGCTATCTACCGGATGTACAAGAGTGGGGAACTGGAGTCTGACGATGAAGTGGCACTGGTGTTCGATCCGTTATCTGGCCTGGCTCTCTCTGAACCGTTAATCAATATCCGGTTCACCCTGAAACGGGCGGTTGAGGAGCACATCATCGATACTGCTGTTTATGACGCCCTGCTCTCCTCAGCCCGCTCCCTGTTCTATCCAAGGCGTACCTACCGGGCGATTGTGTCTGCTGCCGGGGATGCTGTTGATGAGGAAACACGGGAACGTTTTCTGAGATGGGTCACTGACAGTGCAGTCGACCAGAAACGGGAGGATGCTGTTGCTGCACTGGAGTATATCAGGAAAATTGCAGGAGAGAATCTGGAGCAGTAAATCCCCCGGTTCCGGGTCAGAAACCCGGTGGATATGGCAACAATGACGTTCGCAAGACAGTAAACTGACAGAAGTGCCATTCTTACAACAAAAATTTTTAAATTCTATCGTCTGCCCTTGTACTGGTGGAAAAATTAAGAATGGGCAGTATATTCTTTTATTCTGAAATGCAAAAAAACCTTACCGTATTTCCTTCACCATGACCGCGAAATCCCCGTCCCGGCCAAGTGTTACCGTGGAGTTGCCCAGAACCCTGCCGGAAGCGGGATCTGTTGCCGTCACTGTAATGATAACCGGCTCAAGGGTTGATGCAGGTTTTTCGATAAAGGACCAGTAGAGTTTTTCACCATGGTTGGTAACCGGGTTTCCCCGCTCTTTGACCGTGAAATCCGACGGTCCCCAGGACAGGAAGTACCCATACGTGGCGTTCCACGTAAACAACGCACCGGCAGGATCAAACCCGCTGGCATTCACTTCAATCCCGACACCGACAGTTGAAGACATCATGGGAGAGTACCGCTGCGGGCTCGCTGTCAGCTGCAATGACGTCTGTGGTTTTGAGGACGCGGCGGGAACTACCGAACATCTGCCGTTCACGCACCCGCAGCTGCCGGCACCGCAGTCCAGTGGTCCTTCACATGAGGCAGTACAGAGGAGATTGCATACATGTATTGATGCACTATTAACGCAGCTTGTCGGGTGACAGCACTGGGCAGGCACACAGTCAGTATCGCTCGTGCAGGTCTGGTTATCAACGGGTACTGTTGTTACAGCCGTTGTAGGGGAGGTTGTAGTGGTTGCTCCATCCATTGACGGGGCTGTGCACCCGGCCAGAAGCAGCGCCACAATGCAGATGACAGGAAATACTATCACGGTTTTATTCATGGAATGGAATTATCGGTTATAAGATTATTAAACAGCCGGGAACGCGATGGAAATTAACGCTGAAATAATAGGAGTGTATCATTCATGACGAGATTTTCCAAGAAACGTGAGTTGTTAATATGAGCACTCCTGCATTCCGAGCATCCAACTCATGGAATTCTAAAACGAATAATATAAACTGTATATATCTTGATAATTAAATTATGGCTTTCTCAGAGGGGCTTAAAAATTCTTTTATAGCAGCTCAAAAATTACTTTTTACTTTATTTTGTCTTGGTCAAGTTGTCGCAATATTGTGGGGTATAATTGAGGAAGGCCAGCAAACCGGCATTCTTTTAAGCCAATTTTTCAATTTTTTCATTTTGGCTTATTTACCAATAGCAGTCCTCATTTGCGTTATTTATATTTTAATATTAAAAGTACCAAAAGTTCAGTTGTATCTGTATTATTATGTTTGGATATATCTACTGTTCGGCACGTTGAAAAGATGGAGCCAAAACCAAAAACCAACAGTTAAATCCCGTAGTGCAAATTGGATAATTAGTAAATTTTTTAATGATTTTTATGATTCCCACGTTTTGAGATCTTTTAAAATGCCTGATTTACCAAGTGGTTATGCCGAAGCAATGCAAATAATTTCTTTTAAAAAAGTCAAGAAAAAATTTTATGATAAAATTTTGAATATTGGGAGACCAGTGTTTGTTCGCAGGGAACACTTGACTGAGATCAAATTTTGGTATAACTGGGCTTTTACTTCAGTTCTCTTGTTTAACCCTATTCTAATCCAGAAACAAACCGATCAACACAATGAAAAAGCTTTTACTCTGAAAGTAAATCTGATGAATCAATCTTATGGGATATACAATAATGCTGGTAAACATTATCTCCGTGAAGCATATCAGAACAAAGAATTTAATGACGAATGTTTGAAGATATCAGAAGATATTCATCAATTTTTAGGTAATGATAATCGCACGAAATGTGAAATTAATAGTTTGGAATCCTTAAAAATTCCATTCAGATGGGCGTCTGGAGGGGTTATTCCAATAGCCAATTATAAAAATCGAAAATGGTTCGTATTATTTTTTAGAGATATCCCTCCTGTCGGCTGGAATATCGCTAATGGTGCATCTGGATCAAAAGAAGAATACAAAGATCTTCATAAATTAATATATCGTGAATTTTTAGAAGAAGTAATAATATTAAATCGTGAACCTAAATGGGGAACTAAGTTACCAATCAAACAAAAAATCGTTATATTCCCAGGAGAATTACCTCCGGAAGTAAGAGATTCCGTCCTTAACAGGAGATTTCTTAAAAAACATTCAGATTTAAGAAAACAGCACGATGGATTAGATCTGGAGCAAATAGATAGTCCTGAAATTAAGACTTTATCAACTCCTTTTGAAGCGGAAATTACTTATCATGCCCCTAATTTAAAGGACGTTGAAACATTTAGAATACAAAATATTATTTTTTCGATTAATCCAACAGAATTTGGTATTGAAATATCCCGCCCTGTTTGTTTTGAATTAAAAGATAGTGATTATTTATTGGATGGTGAAATATGGGAAGTTGAGTTTGCACTAATTCGACAACCAATAATTCTCTTATCTGTGGAATGGTTAAAAACGTTATATCAAAAGAACAGTGGGTCAATAGGCCAGGTAATTAATGAACAACCATACCTTGGATGTAAGGTATTAAATGAAGTTCCGTTTAATGAATTCCAACTATTCGATAAAGATATTGAATTCCGGCGTAAGAGGATTGCAATTCTTGAGGAAGATAATATCTTGAAAAAATCTATGGAAGCAGTACGTATAAGGCGATGGATTGATACGTACGATACTTTTTTCAAACACATAAAATCCGGTTCAATTGATATAAAAAAAATAGATGAAAACCAGATAAATCCTTTATTGATGCTTTGTCCCGTAACTTGGAAAAATATTGAATTAATGTTTAAATATAAGATTCTTTAAAACAAAATTTTCGCCAATTTGTATCCAATCTCATGAAGAGTATGATATTATAAAACAGTACTTCTAGAACAGAGTAATAATTAGTATCGGGAATTTCGATTTGGGATATTGGTATCGACTATATATATTCGTTCTGAGTACCTGATCGGACTCCGTTAGTGGAGAACCTGACTTAGAGAAATCAATAATCATTTCGTTTTTAAATATTTTTTTTATATTAAAAAGGGTATAGTCCCATTCTAGCGACTAAACCGCGTGTTCCAACAGATTGATAATACGTTTCACTTTGATATTATCATTTTCATTTCTGTGATTGTACCTCCATTCGTACTCCCCCAAGTAGAGAGGAAGTTTCTCTCGTCGGATACCACCTTTCGATACCAGTTTTCGTTTCAGGTAACCCCAGAAACCCTCCAGACCATTGATATGATTACCTTTTCCGTCACTGTACTGTTTTTCACCATGATTGACGAGGCGATGAACATACCCTCGTGAAGCGATCCCGGTGTATGCTTTCCAGATATCTGAACAGACGACAGAACCGGTTGAAACTTTCTTTGAGATAAGCGGTTGAAGAGTTTCAGCTCCCACATCATGAACAACCTCAGCCCAGACAGTACCATTACGACAGAGTATCCCGAATACCGGTTGTTTCTTTGTACCTCGACCTCGTTTAGATCCCTGATCACGGACGGATTTTCGTTTATTCTTCCATTGACCTCCAAGGTAGGTCTCATCCACTTCAACCGTGCCGGAAAAGATCTCCGGTACATCTTTCGTCAGTGATGTCCGGATAAGCGTGAGGGGCCTCAAAACTCTTTTTCGTTCTATCCTGGTCCTAAGAGATATATTCAGACTACTCTGTTCTAGGAGGAACCATCTGATGATTTCTTTCCATTGATCCCTCGTAAGATAGAGAGGAAGTCGATGTGGTGTGAACTCGTATTTACACTGGGAGCATTTCCTTTTACCATTAGAAAGTACGTATACTTTTTTGAACCTGCATTTTGGGCATGATATTTTTCCCATTTCTTCCTCGTAATTTCCTTTACGAGTTGGTAGTTAAAATGGTACTATACCCTTAAAAATATTCAGCACTTAAACCTGCATTCTTATCATCATAAAAAATATTATATTTTTTAAAAATTCCTCACTCAACCTTTGCCCAGACGTACATGAACCGCTGGAATGCGGTAATATGCCCGAAGATACCAAACATGACCAGCAGCCAGCCGAGCCAGCCAAGTCCGTAGAAACTCATGGGGCTTATCAGATCGATGATACCGACTACAAGAATCAGGACAAGCCGGTCAGATCTCCCCAGCAACCCGCCATAATACCGTCCGACACCGACAGCCTGCGCCTGTGTACCAAGATAAGAAGCCATCAGGACCCCGGTCAGGGCAACGACACCGATCTGCCACGGGACCATCCCCCCGGCAAAGATACCGGTGATAATAAAAATATCAGCATACCGGTCCACCGCGTGATCAAGAAAATCCCCACGGCGGCTCTGGGTCTTCATCTCCCTGGCAACCGCACCGTCCATGGCATCACAAAATGCATTCAGGGCTACAGCCACAATCCCCCAGAGTTCCAGCCGTAAATAAAAAAAAACACCGGCAGCTGCCGAGGCAAGAAGGGCCGCAAGAGTGAAAAAATTCGCATTCAGCCTGCACCTGATTGCAACAGAGACCAGCGGATCAAAAAAAACTTTCATGTGGTGACGGTACTGGTCAAGCGTCATGACCGCACCTCTAAAAATCCGGACCAGTCAATGCTGCCAAACCCGGCGGGGATTTCTCCTTTTACAAACTGTTCGATCCTGTCAGCACAGTACGCTGCATCCTTGCCGGTAGTATCCAGTTCAAGGATTTGTTCAGGCCTGAAATTCTCCACAGTCTCGATAAGGCAGACATCGAGAGCTTCGGCATCGGTGTTTTCCTGGATCTTTTCCTTGCGGTACTTCCGCTGGGCAAGGCGTTTTTTCAGCTCATCGGGACGGCACCGGAGCACGACAATACGGTCGCAGGGAAGCAGGTGGGCGATGTGTCCCTCGACAAACCCGTCCACTGGTACAAACTCTTCTGCCCAGCGGTCGACATCAATCAGTTGTGTATCCCGTCCCTCGTCATCACCGATTACATACGGGCCGACCGTGGCAGTAAGGTGGACAACAGTATGTCCCCGCCTGGAAAGCACTGTGCCCACCTGTGATTTCCCGGTACCGGGCGTTCCGGTGATGCCGCACATCATAACGCATTGATCTCCTTTATAAACCGCTCATTCTCCCAGTCCTCGCCAATGCTGACCCGGATGTAGTGATCCTCAAGGCCAGCGAAACTCCGGCACGAGCGTACGACTACACCTTTACGGACGAGATTTTCCACCATCTCATCGCTCCTGCAGGGTGCAACATCGATCATAACAAAGTTGGCATCCGAGGGAAGGACCGGGAATTTTACTTCTGCGGCGATTCGCTCCCTCCACCTTTTTACCTGGGCGATGTAGCGTTGTGCATGATCCTTATCGCGAAGTGCCACCGCTGCAGCTGCCGCTGATACCGAATTAACGGTAAACGGTGTACTGGCCCGCTGGTACCAGGGCACGAGCCATCGTGGTACAAATGCATAGCCTATACGCAGACCGGCGAGGGAATATACCTTGGAAAATGTCCGGCCTAGGATAAGGTTTTCGTGTTTCTTCATCAGCGGGATGTAATCGTAGTCCGAGAACTCCACGTAGGCATTGTCAAGGAAAAGCACACCCTCAATACCCTCGAGAATTTCCGCAACAGTCCCTGGGGGAGTTGCATTGCCCGTTGGGTTATTGGGGGAACAGAGGATGGTGATCTTTGCTTCCTGTGCCATCCGGATCAGGGTTTTTGTGTCGACCGAGAAGTCCGCTTCCCGGGGAATGGTGACGACCTCTGCACCCTGACCCATGGCAGCAAGCGTATAGAAGGAGAAGGTTGGAGTCGAGACGGCAACCTTCTCGCCGGGCTCGACCAGCGTGCGGATGATCGTCTCGATGACACCATCCATCCCGACACCGGTCACAAAGTGATAGTCACCATAGTGTTCCCTGAGCGCGTACATCAGGATATTGACCCTCTCATCGGGATACCTGTTTACTGTCAGGAGTGCCTGCTCTGCAGCTTCCCGTGCAGCAGGTGATGGTGGTTCCGGGTTCTCATTACTCGCAAGCCGTGCTATTCGCCCGATCCCGTACTCACGGGCAATATCCTCTGCTTTCTTTGCGAAAACGTAGCCGCTCTTTTTTTTATAACATGACCTGACCAAGCGTTCCATTGACTACCCTGACCACACGGTCAATCTCTTCATCAGTGATTACGAGCGGTGGGACCAGCCGGAGGTTCCCGTCTGCTGCACAGTTGACAAGTATTCCCTGTTCTGCACACTTTTTCTGGATTTCGGG
Source organism: Methanoregula sp. (assembly GCA_028679185.1). Classification (GTDB taxonomy): domain Archaea; phylum Halobacteriota; class Methanomicrobia; order Methanomicrobiales; family Methanospirillaceae; genus Methanoregula. The sequence goes on from JAJRBZ010000015.1 coordinate 10,072, forward strand.
GCACTTGTCTCCGGTAGTGACACCCATCATCAGTCCCCGGACCCGGGGATGGTATTTTTCCAGTCCCTGCCTGAACCGTTCTCCTTTCCCGCTTATGTCGGGCAGGATTTTTTCTATCACTCCGATAGTCGCGAGCGCTGCCGAGCATGCCAGTGGTCCCCCGGCAAACGTACTCCCGTGTTCACCCTTCTTAAATTCAAGACCTTCTCTGGCAGCAAGCGCACCCATAGGAAATCCGCTCGCGATCCCTTTTGCGAGCATGATGATATCAGGTTGTACCGTTGTATGCTGGATAGCGAGCCATTTGCCCGTCCTCCCCATACCCGTCTGGACTTCATCAGCAATCATGAGCGAACCGGTTTTATCACAAATCTCCCGGATACCGGTCAGGAAGTTATCAGGTGGGATAATGACGCCCGCTTCTCCCTGTATCGGTTCGACAATGACACCTGCTGTATCGGCGTCGACGGCTTTTTTAAGACCATCCAGGTCACCATACCCGACAAAGGTGCATTTCACGCCGAGCGGTTCAAAAGGTTCACGGATCGCAGGCTTGTGGGTGACTGCGAGTGACCCAATCGTCCTTCCGTGAAAACCGTGAGTGAACGCCACAAACTTCTTCTTTCCGGTCCGGACGCGGGCTAACTTCAGTGCTCCGTCGGTCGCCTCTGCACCGGAATTGGAGAAGAACACTTTCTGCATGCCGGTGATCTCAACAAGTTTCTTTGCAAGATCTCCCTGGTGGGGGACATAATAAAGGTTTGAGCAATGGATGAGCTCATGTGCCTGATCGCATATCGCTTTTACTACCTGGGGATGGCAGTGCCCGGTGCTGCAGACAGCAATACCAGCAACACAGTCAATGTACTCATTCCCTTCTGCATCCCAGACTTTTGAACCTGCACCCTTGACAAGTGCCATGTCACGCGTGAACGCGGGCATAAAGTAGCGCTCGTCGAGCGCTTTATACTGGCTTGTTTTGTCCATTACAATCACATGATTTCTTGTTATTCTCTTAAAAAGACAAGGTCATTCATATTCGATGGTTGCCGGTGGTTTTGCGGTAATATCATACACTACCCTGGCAACCTGAGGAATATCTGCGGTGATCCGTGATCCGATTCTCATCAGATGGTCAAACGGGATATCCAGGGGATCAGCTGTCATCCCGTCCCTTGAGTTCACTGCACGGATTGCGACAATCCATCCGTGAATTCTGTTATCCCCTTTTACACCCGTTCCAAGACCAAGAAGGGCGGCAAAACACTGCCAGGGGCGGTAC
>JAJRBZ010000097.1 GCA_028679185.1 Methanoregula sp.
TTCCTTTTCCTATTAGAAAGAAGGTAAACTTTTTTAGCCTCGCATTTTGGACATGATATTTTTACCATTTCTTCCTCGTAATTCCTTTTACGAGTTGGTAGTTAAAATGGTACTATACCCTTTATTTTTTTGAACAATCTTTTTAAAAAAGCTACCGACACCGGGACTTTTATAAAAGAAAGGCTGTCTGTGCTCTGGTTGGTTTTATCAGAAGCCAAGGTATGCTTTCTGGATATGCGGGTCGTGCATGAGCTCTTTTGCCTTTCCTTCCTTTATGATCCTCCCGTTTTCGAGGACATACCCGCGCTGGCACATATTGAGCGCATGCCGGACGTTCTGCTCCAGAAGTAATACCGTGATCCCTTCACGCCCCAGTTGCTCAAGGGACCTGAATACCTGGCCAACAAGGAGCGGGGATAGCCCGGTTGAGGGTTCATCGAGAATGAGAAGCTTAGGATTAGACATCAGTGCACGCCCGATAGTAAGCATCTGTTGTTCCCCTCCGCTTAATGTTCCTGCCATCTGCTGCTCGCGTTCCTGCAGGATTGGAAAAAGCGAGTATACATGCTTAAGACTGGCTGCATAGTCAGTCCGGTCACTTGCGCCCAGCATGAGATTTTCAGCCACGGGCATTTTTGGAAAGATCTCACGTTTTTCAGGAACAAGTGCAAGACCTTTATTGAAAAGATCATACGGGTGCATCCCAAGAATATTCTCTCCAAGAAATGTAATGGATCCACTGGCTTTTTGGTTCAGCCCGACGATGGTTTCGACGGTTGTAGTTTTCCCGGCACCGTTTGGTCCGATGAGAGTGACTAGCTCGCCCTTGTCAACATGAAGGCAAAGATCCCAGACAACCTGGAGGTTTGCGTGAAATACATTCAGACCCGAAATTGAAAGCATGGAGCCCGTTGTTTCAGAAAGCATGCATGTCACCAAGGTAGGTATCAATCACTTTCTGGTTGTTTACCACTTCATAAGGATGTCCTTCCGCAATCTTTTCCCCATGATCCAGCACAACAATCCGGTTCGATACACCCATGATGACACTCATCACGTGCTCGATGATCAGGATGGAAACACCATTTTCGCGAATTTTTTTGATCAGGTTTACCGCTTCGTTGCTCTCTTTTGGATTAAGTCCGGTGGTAAGTTCATCAAGCAGCAACAGTTTTGGTTTTGAAGCGAGTGCACGTGCAAGCTGCACCTTTTTTAATTCTACCACATTTAAGTTTTTGATGATTGTTTCCTGTTTATCCTGGGGAAAACTTACAAAATCGAGGATCTGTGTTGCCTCAGATTTTGCCTCGCCCATGCTGATCTTTTTGTGGTTGCCAAACAATGCACCAATCATCGTGCATTCGAGCGCGGTAAGTCCGGGAAAAGATTCTGCAATCTGGAACGTTTTCGCGATCCCTTTTTTGCAGATCTGGTCAGCCTTGAGTCCGGTAATGTCCTCGCCACAGAAAGTGATCGTTCCTGTAGTCGGTATACTGACGCCGGAAATCATGTTCAGAAGGGTTGTTTTTCCTGCCCCGTTTGGTCCGACAAGTCCGACGATCTCGTTGTCCCCTAATGAGAGATCAACATTATTGACTGCGCGCAAGCCCCCGATCTGTTTGCTCAGACCACTGACGATCAGCATTTGAACACCATGCCGGTTATTATCATGTTAAAGTTTAGCATAGCGCAGTCTTAAAGATACTGCCGATTCTCCGGCGAATCAAAATAAGGCAAATTTCCAGCCCGTGCAATGGTGTAACCTGCTCCCGGGGAAAGCTGCCACTGTTACCTGTTCCAGGTATAATGAACAGCTTCTCGGAATGTGGTTCCACCGAATTTCATACTCTTCTTTGCAGCGGCAGGTAATCACAGCTGTATCTTTTCCTGAATGGTAGTCAGAGGGAAACAGAGTCCATGGTATGTGGATAGGGCCGGTCATCATCAACGTGTATTTTCAAGAGTATTCTTGACAATTTTTGGAAGGTGGAGGGTAAACGTACTTCCGGCGTTAAGGGTACTTGCCACTGTGATATCACCGCCGTGCATCTGCATAATCTTTTTTGCAATCGAAAGGGATAGTCCGATACGATCGTACCTGCGGGACAGTTGTGCTGCATCAGCGAGCTGGAATGGTTCAAAAATTGATGAAAATGCACTCTCGGAAATTCCGGCTCCATTATCCCGGACAGAAATTTGATGACAGGTATCATCAATACCGGAACGGTAAAAAATGCTGATTTCACGCGGTGGTTTTGAGAAATTAACCGCATTCGAGAGGAGTGCATCAAATACACCGAAAAGCCGGTCCATATCTGCAGTGATAATAAGGGAATCGGGTATATCAAGCATTATATCGGCTTTCGAGACATAGCCGCCAGTATCCAGCACACTTTTCACCAGCGTTAAGAGGGGAAATTTTGAGTAGCTGATATGAAGTCGGCCGCTTTCCAGTACTGATAGTTCAAGCATCTGGTTGATTATCTGGCGTTCCCGTTCCACACTTACAAGACAGCGCTCAAGAATCTTTTTTGCAGGTTCAGGAATGCCAAATCCCGCGGGATCCTGAACAAGCAGGTTCAGATAACCCAGAATCGGCTGGAGCGGAGTCCGCAGCTCATGAGCGACAGTAATGATAATCCCTCTCCGTCGCTCGTTGTCAAGCTGAATCTTATCTTCAAGCTGCTGCTTATCGGAAATATCGACAAGATTGACAAGGGTCGCAGGTTCACCTGCATGAATAATTGGATTTGTGAGGAGTAAGGCCATGCGTTTATCCCCGGATTTTGTCATAAACCGGAATTCGCCTCTGTCTGCTTTGTGGTTCTCCTCCGATATGCGGATTAAAAAAATTTTAAATTCTTGCTGGTCTGCAGCATAAACTAAGGTCAGGAAATCATTTCCTGTAATTTCTTTTGGCAGGTACCCGGAAAAAACAGAAAATGCCGGATTCGCATACAGGATTTTCCTGTGCTTCACGATCAGAATACTGATCTGTGAGTTCTGAGTGAGCTGGTGGCAATGCACCAGCTCATCGTTAACCGCCAGCTCAGAGATTTTACGGACGTTGATGTCAGTTACCATACAACTGTATGTTGTGCCATCAAGAGCGTTCCAGGACAGGTCAACCCAGCATTCATTTCCCTCTTTTGTTTCAAAACGGGTTTCAAATCCGAGGGTTTCACTATGTTGTCCAATCAGTGTCAAAAACCGGCTTTTCTCTTCTTCATTGTAAAAGAGCGAAGTAAATTTTTTTTCATTCAGTTCTCCTGGCTGGTAATGAAGGAGACTGGAGAATGCATCATTGATCTGCCATATCGTAAAATCTGTTTTGTCAAAAAAAAGGATACCATGGTGTGAATTCTGAAACATCGTACGGTACCGTGCTTCACCGGTCCGTTTCCTGCCTGCCATGTTAACTACGAAATTTGAATCTCTTGTTATTTTAAGATATATCTCGGAAAAAAGCACCATTGAAAAAACATGTACATTATATCTGATATTTTCGAAAAGAGCGGTACTATCAGAAATCCGGTATTTATACCTGTCTTTTCTTTTGGATTTCTCAAAGGATATCCATGATTATATTTTGTTTAAGACAAAGAGCAGTGGATTGAAATAACAAGCCATGTAAACCCGGTAGTTATGCGCCCGTATGTCATAGTAAATGTTGCAATGAGCGCTGACGGGAAGATCTCCACTCGTCAGCGCCGACAGGTAAGGATATCCGGTGCACAGGATTTTACACGAGTTGACCGGTTAAAAGCCAAAAGTGATGCGGTCATGGTAGGTATCGGTACTGTTCTTGCTGATGATCCTTCACTCACAATAAAATCCGAAGAATGCCGTAAATATCGCAAAGAACATGGTCAGGATGAGCATCCCGTTCGCATTGTTGTGGACAGCTCAGCTCGCATCTCTCCCGATGCATCAGTCCTGAATAAAGGGGAGGGGAAGCGTGTGATTGCGGTTTCCCGCAGAGCGGATGTCACTAAAGTATCTGCCCTGAAAAAAAAATCGACTGTAATTGTAAACGGTGATGATGATGTTGACCTGACGTCCCTTATGGGTGAGCTTTATTCGATGGGTGTTCACCGTATTATGGTGGAAGGGGGCGGGACACTCATTGCAGGATTGTTTGAAGCAGGCCTTGTAAATGAGATCTTCACATTCATTGGTAACATTATCATCGGAGGCAGAGATGCACCCACATGTACTGATGGAGAAGGTTTCATTAAAGACTCCTCGTTTCCCCGGCTGACGCTTCAGGAGGCTCGCAGAATCGATGATGGTATGCTCCTTCACTGGATTGTAGAAAATCCGTAGCTGAATAAAGAATACATGAAAAACACAGCCTCTTTTTATACATATATCGTTCGTTAAACGAACAATCTGTAAGACAATAAATGCGTTTTTCCTCATCGATCCTGCCCTTGATTTTAGTTTTTTTAGGACAATCCCCATATATGCCAAGGCTCATCACCCTTAATAAAAAACACTATTCCACGTACATTCCGGTCATGGTTCTTGCTGCCGTCTTCCTTCTCACAGCGATCCGGCAGGTCGGGAGATTTAATTTCAAGATCTGGCAGATCATGCTTGGCGGAGCAGCATCTGTCCTAATTACCGGGCAGATATCGCTTTCCGATGCACTGGGAGCGATCAATACCGATGTCATGGTTTTTTTGTTCGGCATGTTTATTGTTGGCGAAGCACTTGTGGAGAGCGGATATCTTTCCAGTATTTCCGGCCGCTTTTTTTCGCTCGCCCGGACTCCGGATCAGATGATTATTTTCATACTCTTTGGCATGGGTTTTCTTTCCGCCCTTCTGATGAATGATACTCTCGCCATCATCGGAACCCCCCTGGTTTTGGGACTTGCCACAAAGTTCCGGATATCGTCTAAACTGATGCTTCTCTGTCTTGCGATCGCCGTCACTACGGGCAGTGTCATGAGTCCTATCGGCAACCCGCAGAACCTGCTTGTCGCAGTGAACAGCGATTTACAGACCCCTTTTGTTACATTCGGGCTGTACCTTTTCCTCCCCACGCTCATCAGCCTTGGGATCGCTTTCCTGGTACTGCGCTATTTTTTTGCCGGGGATTTTAATTCTGGAATTTTCGTGCACGAGACAGTACAAAAATGCGATCCTTCAAAAGTCCTGCCGGTCAAATGCTCGCTCGCACTACTCATTTTCCTGGCGGCAATCAACTTTGGCGCATCACTGGCGGCAAGCACACTTCTCGTCCCGCTTCCCCTTATTGCTTTATGCGCAGCAGTGCCCCCCCTGCTCTTCTCATCACGACGGGTTGACCTGGTACGGAACATTGACTGGTACACTATCGTGTTCTTCGCCGCGATGTTCGTCCTGATGGAAAGCGTGTGGCAGACCGGATTCTTCCAGGGATTTGTTTCTGGTTCACAACTCACTTCTGTTCCCGCTATTCTCGGCACAAGTGTGATTATCAGCCAGTTCATCTCCAATGTTCCCTTCGTTGCCCTGTTCCTTCCGATGATCCTGCAGGCAGGTGGCACGACTTCCCAGATAATGGCACTTGCAGCGGGCAGCACGATCGCCGGTAACCTCACTATCATTGGCGCTGCAAGCACCGTGATCATCATTCAGAATGCAGAAAAACAGGGCGAGACCCTCACGTTTTTTGAATTTGCCCGGGTAGGTGTCCCGCTGACAGTCCTGCAGATCGCGGTGTACTGGGTATGGCTGATGTTCCTGCCGTTGTAAAATCACAACAGAGAGACCGCCTGTTGTTTTTAAGAATGTTCCGCCCGCAGGGCTTCCAGATCCTGAACGCACCCGGATTCCTGTGGTGCCGCAAAGATAATGCAATACAATAGCATAAAAACGCATGACGCAGGATATCCAGGGATTGCCAGAATAAAAAAAATATCCCTGGTTGCTGCTCTCAGGAAAGAAGCCAGGGTTATAAACAACGTTCACCAACATCACTGAGCGGATAGATTGCATGGCAGAATACAAACTCGAAAACCCGGATAAACCAGACAAAAAACGCGAAGAACTCAAAAGCAGGGTCCTGCAGTTAAGAGATCTCGTGAATTACAATGAGGGTACGGTCGCGAGCCGGATGATCATCTCGCGTAAGGCGGGCAACATCACGATCTTCTCCTTTGACGAAAACGAAGGTCTCTCTGAGCATACCGCACCGTTTGATGCTGTGGTCACTATTCTTGACGGGGAGTGTGAGGTCTGGGTCGCGGGACAGACATATACGATGAAGGAAGGAGACACGATCATCTTCCCGGCCAACGTCCCGCATGCCCTTTCCGCTATCACGAAGTTCAAAATGTCGCTGACCATGATCAAGGAGTAAGAAAATGGGCGGAGATGAGAAAGACGGGTATTACTGCTCGATCTGCGGGGGAATTCCCCCGGACAGGATCACTACTAAAAGAGTGCTCATTGATGGTAAGGAAACGGGCATTGACCACCTGGACTGGATCTTTGATGAAGTAAAAAAACTCAACCTTTCTGATGACGCTGCTATTTCTGACGCGCTTTTAACAATGGTAAAACAGTTCAATTATGTACCCACAAAAAAATCTGAAGTGTATGCAGCAGCGTTATTCACGGAATATAAGAAACGGAAGATTTAATCACCTTTAATTTTATTATTCAGACCGGAGTAACAAAAAACAACATTGGATTACAGGTCAGGGAGCAGTCGGGGGCACAACAAGTCTTTTGAGAACAGGCAGCCATGGCCTGATAATATACAATAGGAGATTATTCCGATGGTTGAACCGGAAAAAAAGAAAGCAGAATTGAAAATTTCAGGAATGCATTGTGCAACGTGTGCAATTAATATTGAAGAATCACTGGCGCAGATCAAGGATGTATCCAAGGTTCAGGTGAATTTTGGCACCGACACAGCACATGTTGAGTTTGATCCCACAAAAGTCTCGCTTACTGAACTGGAAAAAGCAGTAAAGACAGTGGGATATGATGTGGTGAACCGTGAAGTCACCCTCAAAATAGGGGGTATGGTTTGTGCTACCTGCGTCCAGACAATTGAAGCTGCGCTGCGGGCTCTCTCCGGTATCATATCTGCAAATGTGAATCTCGGTACCGAAAAGGCATATGTCACCTACAACCCCTCAGTATCAACAATTCCGGAGATGAAAAAAGCCATCGAGGAGGCGGGTTACCAGTATCTCGGGATTGCAGGAGAAGTGAGTGAGGAAGCCGAAAAGAATGCACGGGAAAAAGATCTGCATGACAAATTTCTCCGGTTCACCGTCGGGTTTGCTGTAAGCATCCCGCTTATGCTCGCCATGTGGGTGCCCCTTCCCCTCGCCATGCACACTCTTGCATATGTGATGCTGGTTATCTCGGCACCGGTTTTCTATTTTGTTGCCTATCCTATCTTTCGTGCTGCATCTATGGCGCTCCGCAACCGTTCACTCAATATGGATGTGATGTACGCGATGGGTACCGGAGTTGCGTTTGCAGCCAGTGTTATGGGAACATTCGGTATCATTCTCACTCATGAGTTCATCTTCTATGATACTGCGATCATGCTCGCTGCATTCCTTATGCTCGGGCGTTACCTGGAAGCACGGGCAAAGGGAAGAACCTCAGAAGCTATCAGAAAACTTGCCGGGCTCCGAGCAAAGACCGCTACGATCATCCGTGATGGCAGGGAAGAGGAGATTCCTGTCGATGATGTAGTCATCGGAGATATTGTTGTCGTGAAACCGGGCAGCAAGGTTCCGGTTGACGGCGAAGTTGTCGCTGGTGAGAGTTATGTTGATGAATCAATGATCACCGGTGAACCTGTTCCACCCCTTAAAGCCAAAGGAAGCCGGGTGGTCGGAGGGACAATCAACACCAACAGCGTGCTGTCAGTGAAAGCTACAAAAGTAGGGCGGGAAACGGTCCTTGCCCAGATTATCCAGCTCGTGGAGGATGCACAGGGTTCCAAGCCGCCGGTACAGCGGATTGCGGATATTGCGGTGACATATTTTATACCTGCTGTACTTGTAATTGCTGCAACCGCCTTTTTTGTGTGGTTTTTTGTCCTGCATTCGACACTGCTGTTTGCACTGACCGCACTGATATCGGTGCTCGTAGTTGCCTGTCCCTGCGCTCTTGGACTTGCAACTCCTACTGCTGTGACAGTTGGTGTGGGCAGGGGTGCTGAGCTGGGAATCCTGATAAAAAATGGTGAGGCACTCGAGATCGCAGAGAAAGTCACGACAGTCGTTTTTGATAAAACCGGTACTCTGACAAAAGGAAAACCGGAGGTGACTGATATTATTCCGGTCGGCGTTTCCGAACGAACACTCCTTGGTTTTGCCGCAGGTGTTGAAATAAATTCCCAGCACCCGCTTGCCCAGGCAGTTGTGCGTAAAGCAAAAAGCACCGGAATCAGTATTGAACAGGCTGATCATTTTGATACCTATGGCGGCAAAGGTGTTGCTGCAACAGTGCTTGGAGAAACAGTCCTTGTGGGTAATCGTACACTCATGCAGGAAAAAGGTGTAATAATCAACGATGAGGTCGAAAGACAGCTTGCCGCCTTTGAACAGGATGGTAAAACGGCTATCCTGATCGCTGCCGGCACCCAGATGGCCGGTGTGATTGCAATTGCAGACACACTCAAAGAAACAACCCGGGAATCTGTTGAGCAGCTTAAGTCTATGGGAATTCATGTTGTTATGATCACCGGCGACAACAAACGTACCGCACATGCCATTGCCCGACAGATTGGTATTGAGCGGGTGATTGCCGAAGTGCTCCCGCAGGACAAAGCAGAGGAAGTAAAGACTCTCCAGAAAAAAGGTGAGATCGTGGCATTTGTCGGGGACGGGATCAATGATGCCCCCGCACTTGCCCAGGCGGATGTAGGGATCGCTATTGGCAGCGGCACAGATGTGGCGATTGAAAGCGGTGATATAGTCCTGATCAAAGATGACCTGCTTGATTCGGTGGCAGCGATCCAGCTTTCAAAAAAAGTGATGGGCCGGATTAAAGGGAACATCTTTTGGGCTTTTGCCTACAATACCGCACTCATCCCGGTCGGGGCGGGGGTGCTGTACCCGTTCTTTGGTTTCACGTTCAAACCGGAACTCGCTGCCCTCGCCATGGCGCTGAGCTCAGTTACCGTGGTCACTCTCTCACTGCTGCTCAAAAAGTATATACCCGAGGCAAAGAAAGGGAGATAACTGAGGTATATGTATGGCCATTGATCCTATATGCAAAATGACTGTCGATGAAAAAACTGCAAAGTTCACCAGCGAGTACAATGGAAAAAAGTATTATTTCTGCGCCCCCGGCTGTAAAAAGAAATTCGATGCCGAGCCGCAAAAGTATGCGTAAATGAACAGGACAGCCATATCCGCGCGATCCTCAATGCTCCACTAATTCTCTCTTATTTTGGCCAGACTTTTAGAAAATCTTGATATAAAACAAGATATCACTTTGATCAATCCGGAAAAAACGGATGCAGTAACTAATACAAGGACGAAAGATTGTCGTTTTCCATTATTGCTCCCGAACTCTACGCATGGGTGGTTCTCCCGCTCCTGATATTCCTTGCCCGGATATGCGATGTGAGCATGGAGACAATCCGGGTTATTTATATTTCCAGGGGGATCAAATTTCTCGCACCTGTCATTGCTTTTTTTGAAATTGTTATCTGGCTTCTTGCAATGGAAGTCGTGATGAGGGACCTGACAAATATTGCAAACTTTCTGGCATTTGCCTTCGGGTTTGCCATGGGCACTTATGTCGGGCTCATAATTGAAGAGAAACTCTCGATAGGCATGGTGATCCTGCGGATCATCACAACTGAAAATTCCAATGATGAGATTATCTCATTCATGCAGGCAGAAAATTACGGCATTACTACACTGGATGCCGCAGGTGCGAGAGGAAATGTCAAGATGATCCTCTCGCTTGTCAATCGTACAGATGTCTCCCCTATCACGGAGCATATCCGGACGATAAATCCGCACGCCTTCTTCTCTATTGAGGACGTCCGATATGTGAACGAAGGCATCTTCCGCCCAAAAAAACCTAACAGGATCACGGGAATGTTTCATGCACTCGTCCGTCCAAGGAAGAAAAAATAGCGATTTCCTTTTGGTCAGAATATTTCCCGATACAAAAGCATTATTAAACGAAAAACCAATTATCGATTAAAAGAGGATTAAAAATGATTTCCAAGACCATGGAACAAGCCCTTAACAAACAGGTTAACCGTGAATTCTATTCGGCTTACCTGTACCTTGCGATGTCTTCGTATTTCGAAACCGTTAACATGAAAGGATTTGCGCACTGGATGCGAATACAGGCAAAAGAGGAGCAGGTTCATGCCGTAAAGATCTACGACTATATTATTGCCAGAGGTGGAAAAGTCAATCTGCTTGATATCGAAGCACCCAAAGCAAAATGGTCTTCTGCCGGTAAAGTATTTGAGGAAGTGTATGCCCATGAGCAGAAAGTCACTGCTATGATCAACAGCCTTGTTGACCTTGCTATTAAGGAAAAAGATCACGCGTCATTTGAGATGCTCCAGTGGTTCGTCAAAGAACAGGTAGAAGAAGAAGAGCACTCGAGCACTATTCTTGCACAGGTACAGTGCATAGGAGATATTCCCGGCCACCTGTTCTGTCTTGACCATCAGCTCGGAAAGCGGGAATAGATAGTATCTTTTTATTTTTTATTGGTATACACAAAGGTTGGTCAGTCTATGTTGTCAGTCCTTGTTATCGATGACCAGAAATCACTGCTTGAGGTAATTTCCCCGTTACTTGAACGTTACGGTAACATGCATGTGAAAACAGCACTTACTGCAAAAGAAGCCCTCGACCTCGTGATGAACAGCACGTTCGATGCAATGATTGTTGATTATGACCTGCCAGAGATCAACGGGATTGATTTTTTAAAGATTATACGTGCAAAGGGAATAACCACACCCATTATCATTTTTACCGGGGTAGGTCGGGAATATGCCGCAATTGAGGCCCTTAATAACGGTGCGGATTTTTTCTTAAAAAAAGGCGAGGATGTCCAGTCTCAGCTTCTCGAAATGGTCCACATGATCCGCCGGGCGGTTGACCGGCGTACCATTGGAAGAGGACCGGGTACTACACAGACGATCCTCATTGAGGCGATCAACTTTTTTCATGAACCGGCATATGTCATAGATCGCGAAGGTACTGTAATTGCATGGAATGACGGAATGGCAGCCCTGACGGGAATCCGACAGGAAAACATGCTTGGGAAGGGAGATTGGGAATACTCTGTTCCTTTGTTCGGGCACCGGGCACCGATGCTCAGCGATCTCATTTTTCAGAATGATGCAGCACTCCTTGAAAACAACTATTCAGTTATTGAAAAAGGGAAGGGGTCAATTACTGCATGGACAAAGGCAACTCCTGAAGAGGGGCGTCAAACCGTATTATGGATGAAGTCAACTGCACTCTATGACGGCAAAGGTGCATTCATCGGTGTAATGGGGAAAGTACGGGATATGACTGAAGAATTGGGATCTGAGCTTTTACACAAACCTGTTCAATCTCTCTTATCTGCAGAGTCTTTAGTCTCTGGACCGTCTTCTGATGTTGGCTTGTTCGATAAGATACTGGGGAAAGCAAAAACCAATTACAGGAAGGGAATACATCTCTCATTCCGCGAAGGGAAATATGCTGAGGCGATCCCCTATTTTGACCGGGCTCTGGATATCGATCCTCTGCTGGCATATGTGTGGCATGACAGAGGTGTATGTTTCAGGGAACTGGGCCGTGAGGTTGAGGCACTCAGGAATTTTGAAAATGCTGTCGAACTCGCACCCGATGATGAAGAGTTTGTTTTTTCCCGGGCCGAGATGCTTAAAACGATTGGAATTCTGCGCCAACGCCAGGATCTTATTTCATCGGCAGTCCAGATCCTGAATCAAATCGTCGAGAAAAACCCTGACCATGCTGAAGCCTGGAACAGTCTTGGGATCTGTTCCAAAGAACTGGGAAAAGAATTCCTGTCACGCCAGTATTTTGAAAAGTCCGGTGAATTAATCAAGATGGGAAAAAACAGGAAAAAAACCCGTAATCTTGATCTAATTGCCTGACCGGGTATCAATAGCTTTTACATGGTTCCCGTAGATACTCTGTTTTTAATGGTGAATAGTAATGAAAAGTCCGGTCTATTTTGCTGGTCTCCGGGCGTATTCGGATCAGGAGAGCACGACCATAAAAGTGCAGCGGCTCTTTGATCTGGCCGGGTTTTCGGGTGTTATTACACCCCATGACAGAACCGCTGTTAAACTCCATTTTGGTGAGCAGGGAAATGATGGTTATATCAGTCCGGTCTACGTCAGGCAGGTTGTTGATAAGATAAAAACCTGCGGGGCGCTCCCATTCCTGACCGATACCAGCACGCTCTATCTTGGCAGCCGGTCAAATGCAGTGGATCATATAACCACTGCAATTCTTCACGGATTTGACTTTGCTGTAACAGGTGCCCCGATAATTATTGCCGACGGGCTCTTTGGAAAGAATGTGGCACAGGTAAAAATTGAGAGAAAACATTTTAATACCGTTATTATCGCCGGTGATATCGCCCTGGCAGACAGCATGATCGTAATGAGCCATTTCAAGGGCCATATAGTATCAGGATTTGGCGGTGCAATAAAAAATCTTGCAATGGGTTGTGCACCTCCTGAGGGCAAAAGAGCACAACACTATGCCCGCCCGTTCACTATTCCGGATCGTTGCTCCGGATGCGGAGCTTGTGCTGAAATCTGCCCGGAAACAGCAATTACAATTGAAAAAGAGAGAACGGTAATTCATCGGGATCTTTGTATAGGGTGTTTTGAGTGTATGCATGTATGCCCGGAACACGCGATAGATATTGATTGGGAAACTGAGATTCCGGTTTTTATGGAACGAATGGTCGAGTATGCATATGGTGCAGTCAAAGGCAAAGAGAATAAAGTGGGGTACATAAATTTTCTAATCAGGATCACTCCAGACTGTGACTGTTTCCCATTCAGCGACACACCTATCGTCCCGGATATCGGTATTCTGGCATCGAAAGATCCGGTTGCGATAGATGCAGCAAGTTTCGATCTTGTGAACCAGCAGACCGGATTTACCGAATCTCTCCTCGCCGCACATCATCATAAAGGAGAAGACAAGTTTAAAGGAGTTCATGCTCAGACTGATGGATTCAGGCAGGTGAAATATGCAGAAGAGATTGGAATGGGAAATAGCATGTACGATCTAATTGTTATCTGATCATCTGGTCATTTAAAAAAATTTAATTATTTCCTGATTTTTAATCATGATTTTCCGGAAAATGCGTCGAAACATATTGCTATCGCATCATAAAAACCGTAAGGTTTAAAATATGGTGGAAAGCAAGCGCTTATTAGTGAACGAGTTTTAAATCATTTAGTTTGAGATCGATTTTTCGCTCAAACCCTATCTTCGTCAGAATCGAAGGTTATCCAGGTAATACAATGGAGTGTATACATGAATCTTAGACGGCCAAATGCAAACGAAGCAACGGGAACGGTAAACCGTTCGCGGGATGTTGCCCCGTGTTCAGGCATCTGTACCCGCTGTATAGACGGATGCAAAGGCAGCTGTGAGATCTGGTTATCATCGTTCAGGGGCAGGGAGGTTCTCTATCCTGGTCCATTTGGTGAGATCACCGCAGGTGCCGACAAGAACTATCCGATTGACTATTCGCATCTCAATATTCAGGGGTATGCAGTCGGTGCAAAGGGACTTCCTGAAGGAGTCGAAGCCGGTCCGGACACGGCGGTCTTCTCAACCGTGGACACCGAGACCGAGTACGGGTGGGACAAGAAGGTGAGGATGCGCCTGCCAATCTTCACGGGAGCTCTCGGATCGACCGAAATAGCACGGGTGAACTGGGAACATTTTGCTATTGGTGCAGCTATTTCCGGGATCACCTGTGTCTGCGGTGAAAACGTCTGCGGTATTGATCCAGGCCTGAAGCGAGATGCGAAGGGTAAGGTGACCGAGTCACCCGAGATGGACCGCCGTATTAACATCTATAAAAAATTCTACGACGGCTTTGGAGAAATGCTTGTCCAGATGAATGTCGAAGACACCCGGCTTGGAACTGCAGAATATGTCGCGAGCAAGCACAACCTGGACACCATCGAGCTCAAGTGGGGCCAGGGAGCCAAGTGTATCGGTGGTGAGATCAAGGTCAAGTCACTCGAGCGCGCAATCGAGCTCAAGAAACGAGGATATATCGTTCTGCCCGATCCGACTCTCAAAGAGAACGAGATTGCATTCAAAGCAGGAGCAATAAAGGAATTCGAACGCCATTCCCGGCTCGGTTTTGTCACCAAAGAAGGTTTCCTTGAAGAAGTTGACCGGCTGCGTGATATCGGATTCAAGCGGGTTACCTTAAAGACCGGTGCGTACTCCATGGTTGAACTGGCAATGGCCATCCGGTATAGTTCCGAGGCAAAGATCGACCTGCTGACTATCGATGGTGCACCGGGCGGAACCGGTATGAGCCCGTGGCCGATGATGAACGAATGGGGTATACCCACGTTCTACCTGCAGTCACTTGCGTACGAGTTTGCGTGCAAGCTGGACAAGAAAGGCTTCCGGGTACCTGACCTCGCGATAGCAGGCGGGTTCTCTGATGAACCTGGCGTATTCAAGGCACTGGCAATGGGCACCCCGTATTTCAAGGCAGTCTGTATGGGCAGGGGACTCATGATCCCCGGTATGGTTGGAAAGAATATTGAGAAGTGGATTAAAGAAGGCGATCTGCCCAAGACTGTATCGAAGTATGGTAACAATATCGAAGAGATTTTTGTGTGTTATGAAGATCTCAAGGAAAAGTATGGCGCACGCATGAAAGATATCCCAATGGGTGCAGTCGGTATCTATACATACACCCAGAAATTCAGGACCGGTCTCCAGCAGATCATGGCCGGCAGCAGGAATTTCCGTCTATCGACCTTATCACGGGATGACCTGATGGCACTCACGCCGGAAGCAGCAGAAGTATCCGGCATAGACTATGTCATGGGTGCACGGTACGATGAGGCAATGGGTGCTCTGCTGGACTAAAATGTATCCTGGACAATCGAACTGCCTGTGGGAAAAATTTCCCTGTTTTTTTAATTCCCCGATTATTTCTTTTTCTGTCCGGCGACAGTGAATGATTCCAGCAACTGGTGAGTGATCCGCGTTCCAAGAGTCGGCTGAATTGCTTCAAGCCAGAGAAAAAAACCAACTTTAGACGGGGTTGGACGTTCAAATTTAAAATGACCGTCTTTTGACTGGATCATTTTATGGTACTCTTTTTTCTGACGGGAACGAAGGTAAATAATCAGTTCATAATTAGGCAGATCTGTTGCGATGATTGCTTTTGAATAATACTTTGAAAAATCATCAGACTCAATCTTTTTGCTTTTCACCATCAAACCATAGGTATCAGACAGTAACCTGACAGACTGAGGAAATAATCCACCATAGAGGACTTTTTTTACCAGTTGTCCGGTCTGGCTGGTTATCTCGGGGGTTTTTCTTCCACCCCCTTTTGCGATCTCGCAAAAGATCTGGGTTCTCACTTCATCATGATACCGCTTATAATCAAATGGATGTTTCAGCGCAATATCAGTTGCAGCAATCAATTTGGGGTGATTATACGGATTGTTATACAGAATCCTTGGACGGTAATGTTTAAGGATTGATTTTATCTCGTCACAGGAACTGGTATGAATAATTGCATTGGTTTTATCTTTTGCAAGCCTCTTTACAACAGAATAGTTGGAAAGGTCAAAAGATGAAACGAGGAGAAAAGGAGTGTTCTTCTGGTTGTAAAGGTACCCGATGAGTCGTTTCTTGAATGCAATTTCCTGTTCAAACTCTTTTAAATCCGAAGGAGACGTCACTACTTCGGCAAACGCGATATTGTTATCCGAATCAACCAGCAGCATATCAAATTCCGCAAGATCCTGACCATTGCCCCGGATCGTTATGTCGCCATGTTTCGAATAAAAAAGACCGTTCTGTCCGAGTTTAACATCTTCCCGTCCCCGGGGGGCATCCGCGCCTTTCCGGGCGAGATATTTAATACTGCCTGATTTCTTTGAGATATCCAAAAACATCTCATAGACAATTGCTTCAAACCACCTGCCCTCCGCAGTTCGCATCGGTTCGATATCAGGGGAAAAAAGTTTTTTTCGCTCAATCTTGTTCATATGACGCGTGGCATTTAGGGCAATGGCTGCGTTGGGTTTAAAATTTTTAAAATTTGCTGATAGCCATGGGATCATAATCGCAGTATAGGATTTCAGCCCCCATTGTAAATAACAATCTGCTTTTGTTTCATTCTCAAATAAATATTATCTGATAATAAACTATATATATCATAGAAAGATACTTCCTTCGTACCTTAGCTATGTGAAAATACACATGGCAAGGGAGAGAAAATCGAGGGGGTCTGAAAAATGCCAAAAGCAAGGAAAATAACCGGCACGGCTCCACTGCCACAGTATATAATGCCGGATGAATCGGAACCTGAATACGAGCTTATCCTGGAACAATTGCAGGAGTATCGCAATTCCCTGATTGGTTCGTCATATTACTATATCAGATCAGGTAATGAACGCAGCTGCCTGTGCAGGATTGTGCATGGTGGTGGCAAGGTTTTTTTCCATGAAGTGGTGGATCATCACAAACATGGGATCAGTGATGAAGATATCGATGAGTCTGTGAGACGGGATACCGGATCCTATACCTTACCGGGCTTTTACTCCCTTTCACCACACGTTGAACAGAAATTGCGTGTTTTGTACGATATTTAATCCATTTTTTTGGGAATGCAAAAAAATCTGCGTTATCTGATGAAAAAAAAGAGGCGTATAAAATATGGTGCAGCATTACAATTCAGAAAACGGACCTGTAATAATAGCAGCAAAAAAAGCCCTGGAGACAGGCAATCCTAATTATGTCCTGATCTGGATTCCGGAAGAATCGGAAAATACACTGAAAAATCTATTGGAGAAAACATTCTGTGAAAGAAGTACCCGAAAGAATATTCAGAACCGTGGCATTGACTGGTATTTCGAGTCTGTGAACCGGTTGCATTTCACCTGTAGATGGCCACATTGTCCTGGCATGACGTCCGATGGATCAGATATGAAAATGATTGTTTCGATGGTGGAAAGAGCGTTTGAAACCGGCAATTGCGAGGAAATATGCGGCGTTCTCCCAATTGCGCATACTGCAGAGGTAAAACTCCGTTTTCACAATGTTATGAATAAGAGAAACTATACTGTGGATGATATCGCAGCTGGTCGTGCCTATGTATCAGCTTTCATTGCTTTCATCGCATATCTGCATAACCTTTCCTCAGTCAATCCTGAAGAATCAGATCATACATTGCATTAAAAAAATGATAGGCAGGTGTAGGTTTTTCCACTATTCAGATTTCCATCTCTCCTGTGCGAATCCGGATTGATTTTTCAACCGGTAAAATGAATATTTTGCCATCACCGATTTTTCCCGTCCGGGCTGCCTCAGTAATTATCACTATAAGGTTGTCAACATCGGAATCCCTGACAACTATTTCCAGCTGAATTTTTGGCAGGAGATCAACAGTCATTAAACCTCCACGATACTGAAGCGTAATACCTTTTTGTTCACCTCTGCCTTTTACTTCCGATATTGTCATTCCGATAAATCCTTTGTCTTCAAGGGCTTTCTTAACAAATTCAAAACGTTCAGGTTTAATAATCGCTTTTACCATTTTCATGATTGTCCCTCCAGATCAACACCGCTCTCCATGCTGGGATATGTCAAGGCCGACATACTCCTCTTCCTCACTAACCCGCAGACCGATAGTTTTGTCTATAATAACTGCGATGACGTAGGTTACCACAAACGCGTAAATAAGTGCTGCAAATGCTCCGGTTGCATTTGCAATGAACTGCTGGACATTACCCTCAAGAATACCGGAAGCACCATTCACCGCAGCTACAGCAAAGATACCGGTTGCCATCGCTCCCCACAATCCTCCTATTCCATGAATTGCCCACGCATCCAGACTTTCGTCAAGACCTTTCCTGATACGGAAGAGCAGCATTCCATAACAGACAGCGCCACCAATTGCGCCAATCACGAGGGCTGCCATGGGAGTCACATATCCGGCCCCGGGTGTGATAGCAACAAGCCCGGCCACTGCACCGCTGACAAATCCGAGAGAACTCGGTTTTCCGTGAAGCCAGCTTATCAGAAGCCAGGCCATTGCTCCTGCTGCCGCTGCAGTGTTAGTTGTTACAAATGCCTGGGCTGCAAGACCATTTGCCCCGAGTGCACTACCCGCGTTAAATCCAAACCAGCCGAACCAGAGGAGTGCGGCACCAAGAATGGTTAATGGGATGTTATGGGGCTCCATTGCGTACGTGCCAAATCCTATACGTTTTCCGATCACCAGTGCAAGTGCAAGTGCTGCAAACCCGGAACTGATATGTACAACCGTTCCTCCAGCGAAATCAAGAGCACCGAACTGGGCTGCCCAGCCGCCACCCCATACCCAGTGAGCAAGCGGATCATAAACAATCGTTGTCCAGACAAGTGCAAAAACGAGGTATGCACTGAATTTGATACGTTCTGCAAACCCGGACGTCACGATTGCCATTGTTACCGTTGCAAAAACGAGCTGGAATACCATGTACAGCAGACCGGGTATTGCTGTGCTATAGAGACCGGGATCCATTCCCACGTTGTTCAGGCCAAGATATTGCAGGTTGCCAATAAACCCGCCAACATCCGAACCGAATGCAAGTGAGTACCCAAATAAGACCCATTGGATACTTACGAGTGCGAAGGCGACGAACGACAGGGTAATCATCGATATGAAATTTTTCCTGCGTACCAGACCTCCGTAGAAAAATCCCACTCCCGGCGTCATGATCATGACAAGCGCCGTTGAAGCGAGGATCCATGCTGTTGCTCCAGAATCTATTGCCATTTTTTCACCTTATTTTCTTAGGTCTGCATTGAGAATCACGATACATTTGACCTTTTGGATCAGAATGCCTTCGCATTACCTCCGAATCAGTCACCAGAGAACCGTTTTCAGACCCCAATGCCGGATAGAAAGTCCGGGAAATCGAAACCTGATTTGTGGCAATCATCCGGTTATTTTTGGACATTTGGATTTTGTCAAATTTTATAGGAAGGAAGTTGTATTCCTATATTTAAAAATTTAACTATTGATGCAATCTTTCTTCTGACACATTTCAGATAGTAATCAAATAAGAATTTAAAATAAAGTTAATTTTTTGGGGGGGAAAAATCAGCGGTGCTTATCATGCTGGCTTATGTCCAGACCAGCTTGCTCTTCATCGTCGATGAATCGCGTGCCAGTTGTACGATCAATAACAAACGCGATACCATATGTCATGATA
Organism: Methanoregula sp.; assembly: GCA_028679185.1. Lineage (GTDB taxonomy): Archaea > Halobacteriota > Methanomicrobia > Methanomicrobiales > Methanospirillaceae > Methanoregula. The sequence continues at coordinate 19,456 of JAJRBZ010000097.1, forward strand.
AAGTAAACATCATAGCCATAACTGCACACGTGATATTTATATTGAACTGATGTGCATTACTTTCAGCTGTTACAGAGTATCCTCTCATTACTGCAGCAAAAAAATTCCCTGTTGCCAGGGTACTACCAAATTATTTTATTTTTTAGTCCGGACATCAGTTATCTAAACACGAACATCTGATTATCCCGTTTGAGGTACAACCGTTTGAGTTACCAGATTACAAGTCCGGACCTTATTGATAAAATTAAGAAAATCTCTAAAAAGCCAAAATGCCTCGCATCAGAACATGAAATTTTTTACTCCAAAATCAATATCCATTTGTCTTATCGATTATCGGCAATTTTAAAAATTTCCTGACAAAAAATTTTAAAATTAGTATGTTGCCAGGTACCTGTCAAGCTCCCACGGGTGAACCGCAAGCCGGAAGGAATCGGTTTCCATCTGTGCTATGCTTGAAAGGTTGGAGATAATATGGTCACCCAGAGTTTTGCATAATACATCATCTTTTTTGAGCGCTGCGTTGGATTCCATAAGGCTGCCCGGCAGCATTTCGATATGGAGTCTCTTCCGGGCTTTCTCATCGAGGTGATAGATGTTTGTATTCGTGCATTCGGGAGGCATTATCTTGTTTTTAATGCCATCAAGACCTGAGGCGAGCATACATGCGAATAAGAGATACGGGTTGCACATCGGGTCCGGACTTCGGAACTCGGCGCGGGTGCTGTTACCGCGGGCCGCGGGAACGCGGATCAGTGCGGAACGATTGGCTGCACTCCAGGAAATATAACACGGGGCTTCGTAACCGGGGACAAGCCGCTTATAAGAGTTGATCGTCGGATTTGCAACACGCGTGATTGCCTTTGCATGTTTCAGGATACCCCCGATATAATACATTGCGGTATCGGAGAGCTGGTTCTCACCATTGGGATCGTAGAAGGCATTGTTACCATTCTTTGCCAGTGACCCATGTGTATGCATACCGCTGCCATTGATGCCCGCAATAGGTTTTGCCATAAAGCTTGCATGCAGGCCGTACTGGAGAGCAATCGATTTTGTAGCAAACTTAAAGGTTATTACACGATCTGCAGTTGTGAGGGCATCACCATATTTGAAATCTATTTCATGCTGACTTTCCGCGACTTCGTGGTGAGATGCTTCAATCTCAAATCCCATGTCACTCAATGCAATGTCAACATCACGCCGTACATCTTCCGCCGAATCAGTGGGTGCAAGATCGAAATACCCGCCATGATCTTCAAAATCCGTTGATGGTATTCCATCATACATCTTAAACAGAAAAAACTCGAGTTCAGGACCGGTATTAAATTCAAACCCCATCTTTGCTGCGTCATCTATGGTCTTGCGCAGAATATAACGGGGATCACCTTCGAACGGTTTGTTGCCATAGGTCTGGACATCACAGATAAACCGTGCGACCTTTCCTTCCTGGGGTCTCCAGGGAAGAACTGCATATGTCTCCATATCCGGTTTGAGCAGCATATCAGATTCTTCAATCCGTGCAAAACCTTCGATAGATGATCCATCAAACCAGATACCCTCTGTCAGTGCTTTTTCTGCCTGAATTACCGGGATCGAGACATTTTTCGGCTGGCCCTGGATATCAGTAAACTGCAGGCGGATGAATTTTACTTTATCCGCCTCGATTTTTTTTAAAAGTCTGGTAACATCTGCTGACATATTGGAAGACATGTTCCACCCATTCATATTTATACTTATTCAACCAACCTGATTGAACGAATGTTCATTAATTAGTGAACATATGTTCATCAGTACAACATCATTCTATATTGTGATAATATGTGTGGTATTATAGGTGTGATTGACAAGCGCCGCCAGAGTCTGGATGGTGCGAAAATAAAAGAGGCGCTCTCCATGATGAATGAGCGGGGGAGTGGTGAAGGGGCCGGTTACGTAGCGTACGGAATCTATCCTGAGTATAAGGATTATTTCGCGTTGCATGTTTTTTTTGACAATATCCGTGAAAACAAGGCTGCACTTGATACCCTGCTGGATAAATGGGGGACTATCGTCCATGATGAACAGATCAAAACGTATGAGCAGCCCAATATCCGGAAAGTTCATACACCATGGCGCTATTTTTTCCGTCCTGACCGCAGCCTGATGCCGAAAAGTACCACACCTGATGAAGACATTGTTACACACCTTGTCATGAAAGTCAACGCCGAAAAGAATGGTGCTCTCATCTTCTCTTCCGGTAAAAACCTGGGAGTATTCAAGGCTGCAGGCTGGCCTGAAGACGTTGCAGATTTTTACCGTATTCAGGACTATAAGGGGTATCTCTGGCTTGCACATAACCGGTACCCGACCAATACACCCGGCTGGTGGGGGGGTGCACATCCTTTCAATCTCCTGAACTGGAGTGTTGTCCATAACGGCGAGATAACATCCTACGGCACCAACCGTCGCTACATTGAGAGCTATGGGTATAAATGTACCATGTATACTGACACAGAAGTGGTAGCCTATCTTTTTGATTTGCTAATACGAAAACACGGGCTTTCAGAAAAGATGGCGGTGCGGGCACTTGCACCGCCATTCTGGGAAGATATTGACCGGATGCCGGTAAAAGAGCAGGAACTCAACCGGGCAATTCGTCTTGCGTATGGTTCCGCGCTGATGAATGGTCCCTTCGCAATCTGTGTTGCAAACGAAAATACACTGGTGGGCTTTACCGACCGGATCAAACTGCGCCCACTCGTAAGCGGTGAACATGGGGACCGGCTGTATATTTCCAGTGAAGAAGCAGCAATCCGGCGGGTGGAGCCGGAGGTTGATACTATCACTATGCCAAAAGCCGGTGAACCTGTGATAGGGAGGATTATTGCATGACAATTGGCAGTATCCCTCTTCGTTTTAAAGTCCGGATCGACAACGACCAGTGCATGCTCTGCGGGCGCTGCGTTGACAACTGTTCCTACGGGGTGTTCCGTAAAGATGGGGATACAATCCGGGTGAACTCCCGCAACTGCGTTGCCTGTCACCGGTGTTCAGCATTCTGCCCACGGGATGCTATCAGTATCTATGAGAAACCTACAGATTACCGAAGTCACCCAGTCTGGACGCGTGAGGTCCGTGAGAATATCTTCAACCAGGCCAAGACCGGAAAGATTGTCCTTGCCGGTATGGGTAATGCACTTCCCTACCCGATAATTTTTGATCGCCTTGTGCTGGATGCCTGCCAGGTAACAAATCCAAGCATTGACCCGCTTCGCGAACCAATGGAGCTGCGGACATATCTTGGTAAAAAACCCTCTTCATTATGCCTGAAAGAATCACCTTCCGGAGATGTTGAGCTCATGACAAAACTCTCTCCCAACCTCCAGATCGAGACACCAATCATGGTCGGGCACATGAGCTATGGTGCAATCAGCTTAAACGCCCAGACCGCGCTCGCAAAAGCGGTAAGCCGTATAGGTACCTTCATGGGGACAGGCGAAGGCGGACTCCACGAATCACTCTACCCGTATCAGAAAAATATGATCGTTCAGGTGGCAAGCGGGCGGTTTGGAGTGGATATCAATTATCTCGAACGCGGCGCTGCCATCGAGATAAAGATCGGGCAGGGTGCAAAACCGGGGATAGGCGGACACCTGCCAGGTGAGAAAGTGTGCGCTGATGTATCGTATACACGGATGATCCCGGAAGGAAGTGATGCAATCAGTCCTGCACCCCATCACGATATCTACAGTATTGAAGACCTCAAGCAGCTCGTGCGAAGTTTGAAGGAAGCGACCGAGTGGAAGAAACCCGTCTTTGTGAAAATCGCAGCTGTCCACAACTCTGCTGCAATTGCAGCTGGTATTGCACGTTCTTCTGCTGATGCGGTTGTAATCGACGGATTCCGCGGTGGTACCGGTGCAGCCCCGCGGGTATTCCGGGATCATGTCGGGATACCCATAGAAGCAGCAGTCGCAAGCGTGGATGCCAAACTTCGCCAGCAGGGAATCAGAAACGAGGTTTCGATTATTGCAAGCGGCGGGATCCGCGAAAGTACGGATGTGGTAAAAATCATCTGTCTCGGTGCTGATGCGGTGTATATCGGTACTTCCGCACTGGTTGCGATGGGATGCCGTGTCTGCGGTACCTGTTACCGCGGGCAGTGCGCATGGGGCATTGCAACCCAGAAACCTGAACTCACAAAGAGGCTGGATCCCGATATCGAATCTGTGCACGTTGAGAACCTGATTCAGGGCTGGACTCTTGAGATTGCCGAACTGATGGGTGCTGCGGGTATCAATAGTATAGAAAGCCTGCGGGGGAACCGTGACCGTCTCCGAGGTTACATGCTGGATGAAGGACTCTTAAATGTACTTGACGTGAAAACGGTGGGTGCGTAATGACGACATCAGTTACTATTGATGCAAAAGGGCTTCATTACACGCCCCTCAACCAGCAAATCCGGGCGGCGATTGCGGCGGGGGCAAAGGAGATTGTGATCAACAATGTTCTTGGACAACGATTCATCGGCGATGGGATCAGGGGCGAGGGTGTTACCCTCACATTAAACGGAGTTCCTGGTGGGGATCTCGCCATGTTCATGAGCGGTCCGACCATCATCGTTCACGGGAATGCTGACCATGCACCGGGAAATACCATGGACAATGGCAGAATCATTATTTATGGTAGTGCCGGTGATGCGGTTGCTCACAGCATGCGTGGGGGCAGAGTGTATGTGCGGGATAATATCGGATACCGGGGTGGTATCCACATGAAGCAGTACACGGATAAGCGCCCGATCCTTGTTGTCGGTGGTGCAGCACGGGCATTTCTTGGCGAATATATGGCCGGGGGTCTTCTTATCGTGCTTGGTTTAACCGGGATCCCTCCTGTTGAAGAGCGGGGTATCGGAAGTGGTATCCACGGTGGTGAGATTTACATCCGTGGTCCGGTGGATACTTATAATCTTGGTGTTGGCGCAAAAGAGACACTGGCTACCGACGAGCAGAAGATGATGATCAAACCGATCATCGAGGATTTCGCACAGGTGTTTGGTATCGATGCAAAAATCCTGATAAGCTCGAAATTTACCCGGATTTCGCCGGCGAGTGCACGACCATTTGCAGATAAGTATACATGGGAGTGAAGAGTGATGGCAGAAAAAAGTTATCTCGATTTGAAACGTGAAGTCTGGGATACCGGCAGGTGCTCGGGTTGTGGAGCATGCGTTGCAGTCTGCCCGGCAGATTCCCTCTCATTCAACGAAGGTGAGATGGCGTTAAGTCCCCTTAGTAATGCATACTGCAAGCAGGCAACGGATAGTGTCAGCTGCGGAGCGTGTTATTCTGTTTGCCCCCGGACAGTTAATCAACCCGCTGAAACACTTGGAAAATATCTTGAAATTATGACCGCAAAATCAACATTTGAAGTCCCGTACAAACAAAGCGGTGGAGCAGTCACGGCAATTCTTGCAAACGCGCTTGACGAAGGTCTCATCGATGCAATTATAACGGTTACTGAAGACAGGTGGACGCTCAAACCCTCATCAGTAATCATTACAAAAACCGATGTGCTCATTCAGCAGGCAGGCAGCCGGTACAGCTGGTGGGTTCCTCTCCTTGCTGCCCTCAAGCATGCAGTAGTCAGACACAAGTACAAACGGATCGCAGTTATTGGTGTTCCCTGTGCCGTTCAGGCAGTAGCACGAATGCGTGAAAGTGATAATGATCTCATAAAACCGTATGGGAAAGCTATCCGTCTCGTGATCGGTCTTTTCTGCACAGAGACGTTTGATTATAATGCGCTCATTTTGGGAAAACTCAAAACCCACTATAAACTCGAACCCCACGAGATTAAAAAACTCAATGTGAAGGGAAAACTAGAGGTCCTGAAGCAGGACGGCAGCACTATGATCGTACCTCTTGCAGAACTGGAAACCTGCATCCGTAAAGGCTGCCATTTCTGCACGGATCTCACTGCTGTACTTTCTGATATCTCTGCCGGTGCGATAGGAAGCCTGCCAGGATCAACAACACTTATTATCCGCACACCGACAGGTAAGGGATTCGTATCCAGTGCTGTGCAGAACCGGAAACTGGATGTCTGCACCGGTGTTGATACCGCGACCATTGAGAAATTTGCTTTGATAAAAATCAAGAAAAATTCTGAAAAATAATTTTTTTCTTCTCCTGCAGACAGCGTAGAAAAGTCTGATCACCAACGGCAGAACAGGTTCATGAATATCTGTTTTTTATTTTTCCCGCTGTATCCTTGTCAGTGGTGAGCACTGGTCAAAGAATTCCGCGATAAACGGTGCAAACTCTTCCTTCCAGCATTCCTCGCCCTCATCAAGTGTCCATCCCAGTTCCAGCGACTGCCGTATGTGTTTCCCCAGACTCACATTCAGGACAGCATCTGAAGACAGGAGGCTTTTTGCAGTCTGGTATTCTCTGGGTAACTCCATCACGTACCGCCCATCTTCAATGAATGGTCCGGACTGGTGTTCCGCAAGATGTTTTTCCCGGAATTTATCTGCATTTGAGTGGTTCCAGAGCGGTGGCCCCAGATGTCGCCGTATTGCAGGAAGGTCGCCAACAAGCAGCTCAAGGAGAATCATACACTTCTCCGGCTGCATATCATACGAAGCGTGATGGACAGGAAACCCATTTCGCTCCAGCAGTTCCCGGATTGAAGAAACACTGCGCTTAAGCTGAGGCACAACAATCTCAGGGATAAGCTGGGGAGTCGCAAAGGAGACTGCAAAAACACATGTTCTGCGCTGAGCGATCCGTGCGGCCAGTTCCTTTTTCAGGATGCAGCGTTCCATCGGGTGCAGGAAGAATTCGTATACAGGTTTTTCACAATACCCTCTCGCAAGTTCGACAAAACCTGCCATGCGATCCAGGGAAACTGCCGCTGCCACGTTTCGTTTCGGATCGACCGGGTCGATCACGACCAATGGTTCGTCGAATTTTTTTGCCGCATGTTTTTCAATATCAATAAAAAGCCCTGGCCGCCAGGAAGCCGCTGCCTGGATGAGTGGAGTAAATCCCCCATAGTGGAGCACAAGGAGTTCGCAGAGATACCCTGAAAATCCTTCCGTCATCTGGTCTGAACCATAGATACCGCCCGCTTTTGTGAACTGCTTGAGCAGGAGCACATCATCGATTAAACCATTGATCTTTTCAGTGATGTAACGTGTATGAAATGGTGTGCGGTCAACAGCACTCTGGATCCTGGTGGCGCTGTCCACCTTATAGCAGGGAACAAGATCAACATCCACATCATCGATTGTTGCATTGATATAGGGGTGCTCGGTATATTTCTCATGGTACAGGCCGGTGAATGAGGCAGCGATACTTCGGGCGAGAGCAAGACCTTCAGTTTCAAGAGCTTCGCGCGACAACGCCGGGTCAAACATCATAAATACATCGAGATCGCGATCTCCGCGAACCCATGTATGACGGGCAATAGACCCCACGACCATCCCCTCGGCTTTCCCGCTTTGGGCGATTGCAGTAAGAAGACGTTTGGCCAGGCCGCATACATGTTCGTGTTCCTGGCTGGTCGGACGGAGAACCTTCAATACCTTCTCTTCAAGAGGCACCCGTTTCACCATTTCACCTCAAGAAGATCTTCATATACCGGGCCCTGAGGTAAGAGTGTACTCTTTTTTAGTTTCAGACCACTGATTACACAACTGCCATAGGTGTTCGTTTTCAGGGTATCAAGCGTCAAAAGCAATGACGGGTCAGGTGATTTAACCCGCGCTAACGTTGCATGGGGTGTAAAGTTGCGGGTCTCCCTCTCGAACCCAAGGGGTGCAAGCATATCCTCAATATGAAGGAATACCTGCCTGATTTGTCCCGCATCATCGATTGCAGACCAGATCGTGTGCGGGCGTTTCGGATTGTTCACCATAACAGTACCCGCAGTTATGGAAAACGGAACACTGGTGACAGATTTGAGTGCCTCCATTACTTTTTGCAGTGTCTTTCCATCCACTTCACCAAGAAATTTTACTGTAATGTGAATATTTTTTGGATCCACAAATGTGAGACGCGCTCTGCACCCCCGGATCGCGTCCTGTGCTGCTGAAAGCTGATCTTTTATATCTTTTGACAGTTCGAGTGCTACAAACGCTCTTACCATTACCGTACTATTATCTCATACCACTACTAATGATAATCGATTGCCGTGATGACCCGGCTCAGGAGCATAAACCAAGTTTTTTTATCCGCTATTCCTAATTCATAGATGAGAAAGTGAAGGTGTTTTTGTGCTGAAAAATCCGCAACTGATTGTGTATACGCTTGAATATTGTCCGAACTGTGAACTGCTGAAAGGTTTTCTTAAAAAAAAGGGATATAGTTACATTGAGGCCAATCTTTCGACTGCGGAATCACTCACCGAGCTGCGGATGAATGGCGTGTTTGTAAATGAAGCCCCTGTTTTACAGAAAGACTCATATTTCTATACTTCTGCGGATATTTTTCCTGCAGGCAAACTGGATGGAGAGCACCTATCAAAACTGATATCAGGTGAATAATGGCACGCCGCGAGACCAGGCAACTAACATTTGAGGGGATTACAGTCCCCATACTTCCCTCAGTCCGTACATCCGATGGACATATTATTGAATGGGATCGCAATCGTATTGTCCTGCAGATTGTTGAGGAGACGAAGCTGGTTGAGACGTTTTATGGATACAAGGGGGCAGACGAACAGACAGCACAGGAAATTGCGCATGATGTGGAAAACCGGATCAGGAACATGGGACTGAAGTCACTCTCAGGGCCGCTCATACGTGAGATTGTTAATATCACATTGCTGGAAAAGGGAATGATACAGTACCGCAATGTCTCCACCCGTGTTGGTACTCCTGTTTTCGACGCGCACCAGATCGATGTTGGCAGGGGTTTTGAGGCACACGATAACGCAAACCTTCAGGAAAATGCCGAAACTTCACACAAGAAGAAGGCGGACAAAATCTCCAAGGAACAGTACCTCCTTCAGCTCCCTCCCGAACTTGCTGATCATCACCTTTCTGGTGAGATGCACATCCACGATCTTGAGTATTTCGGTACGCGCCCTTTTTGCCAGGACTGGGACCTGCGCTATTTCTTTTATTATGGGCTGATGCCTGATGGCAATGGTACAAAAGCTTCCGTTGCAGGCCCTGCAAAGCGTGCCGAAGTCGCAATCCTTCATGCCGTAAAAGCACTCGGGTCTGCACAGACAAATTTTGCCGGAGGACAGGGATACTACAACTTCCTTACATTCCTCGCACCCTACATGGAAGGAATGGCGTATAACGAGATCAAACAGAACATGCAGATGTTTGTGTATGAAATGACACAAATGATGGTCGCCCGGGGGGGGCAGCTTGTTTTCTCATCGATCCAGCTCTCACCGGGTGTGCCAAAGCTCTGGCAGGACAAACCATGCATCTACAAAGGAAAAATATGGGATGGCAAGTCTGCCCCAAAAAGGACTTATGGGGAGTTCGAGCGTGAAGTACGTCTATTGTTCAAGGCGCTCATGGAAGTTATGCTTGAAGGAGATTACTGGGGCAAACCCTTCAACTTTCCCAAGCCTGAAATTTCAATTGAGCCAGACTTTATGAATGAGCGGGAAGAGTTCAACCGTAAAAATCCTGATCTGCCCACATTCCAGGAATTATACCTCATGACATTTGAGCTCGCGTCAAAGTTCGGTACGCCGTATTATGATAACCAGCTGCCAGCTTACCGGGGAGCGGGTAAGGGAATCTCCTGTTATCAGTGCTGTGCATACCAGTTCTCAGCGGTGGCAGAAAAAGATTCGGATTTCAATAAGAAGCTGCACTTTGAGGAGGGGCGGCACTTCTCGATGGGATCCTGGCAGGTTGTATCAGTGAATTGTCCCCGTGCAGCATACAATGCGGAGAGTGATGATGCACGTCTCTTTGCTGAACTTAAAGGGCTGATGGATGTCGCTGTGGAAATATTCAAGATCAAACGCCGCTGGATGGACCTGATCCGGGCGAACAGCCGGATGCCGTTTGCGATGCAACGCCCCAAAGACCCGAATACAGGTGAACGCGGTGCACTTGCTGTAGATCTCGGAGGTCTTGTATACACAGTTGGTATAGTAGGTGTTAACGAGATGGTACAGCACCACACGGGGAAACAGCTCCACGAATCAAAAGAGGCATTCAGGCTCGCGATACGGGCAATGACAGAGATGGAACTCTATGCCCGTGAACTTTCAAAGAAGAACAACATGACAATTGCGCTGGCCCGGACACCGGCAGAGACAACAGGACAACGGTTTGCTGTAGCTGATTTAATCGACCGTCGTTATCACAATTTTGCCGTAAGGGTGATTAAGGGTGACATTAAAGAGAGCCTGGAGATGCTGGGCAAGAGCCGCGATCTGCCTGTATATTACACAAACGGTACCCATGTAGCACCAGGTGCTAATGTCCCGCTCACCAAACGGGTGGAGATCGAACATGTGTTTTTCCCCATTGTTGATGGCGGTAACATTTTCCATATCTGGCTGGGTGAAGCACGTCCTGACCCGCGTGGACTCATGGATATGGCTATGAAGCTCTGCCAGAATACCCAGATCGGGTATTTTGCTTTCACCCGCGATATCACTGTCTCCCTGCGACAGTTCCATGAATTGAATACTGAAAAGAATGTAATTTCCCCGTGGGTGCAATCAGATTCCACGGTTAAGGCATAATTTTTTTCGTTTTCGTTCGGAAGACATACCGTAATGAGGACTTAGGATAATCCTTCTTCATTCATTAGTGCCAGTATTGCCAATCCAAAAAAACATATTCAGGATTGAGCTGCCATGAATGGACGCAGCGTCAGTGAAACATATGTATGGCCACCAACGTCATGCAATATCAACGTCTGCTATAATGGACAGAAATATCCTACTCATTATCTTCCTGATAAATCATCAGACCGAAAGGCAACAGCGATAGAAATCAAGGAAATCCAGTGTTTTTCCAAATTTTTTGGAACCGAATATGTCGAGGATTACGGGTACATAGATCGCAGTTTGCCTACCCATATGCGCAGAAGAGCAATGCAATTGATAGACATATTGTATATAAGGTCCCGAAATCCCTTACGCCAGAAAATGCGTATGTGGAAATAGTATTTAACGGAAATGAGGTGGAGGTCTGGAAACTCACATACATTTTCTTGTAACGATACATCATTTCAATCAAAAAAATGGATAATTCAGAACTGCTTCACTTTTTTAAGCGAGAAGTCCATCATCCCTCGGTGGATACGATAATGGCTGTGAATTCTGTCTATCGGGTGACTGAGATTGATGGTCATCGCCCGGTTATCTATACTGATATCGACACTTGTTGGCTGGATGTCAACTAATGGAGCGTTTTTTGGATCAACAGGCAGAATTGCGGTGATATAGATCATATCCTCAGATTCCACAACCTCATACGGGATATCCTCATCATCACCGGTTTCACCTGCAGGGTAAACTTCGGGATCGCCGGACGGGTGCCGGGTAATTATAGTGTATCCTACGATGCGTGCGTGATGGCTGTCAGGCATATTTTTAACGAGGTCTTCGACAATCTTTGCCAGGTTGTGAAAAACATCGTCGTAAGGACTGTTTGGATTATTCTGCATATATCCCCCGTAGTGTATATTGGTCTTTTATCCGCTCAATGAGACCCTTTTGCCCGAAACGTTTCAGAATTTCACCAAGATCTTTTTGCGATAATTCGGTGACCTGTTCCAGTTCCTGAAGCGTAAGAGAATCATGAGTGAGCGCGATAAGTACAATAATTTCTCGATCGCTCCTGAATAAATCCTTATGGTTTCGGGCAAGGTCATTTATCTTTGTTTCTATATCATGATTCACCTGTTCGAGATTCGAGAGGATCATGTCATGGGCTTTAATCATTCTTCCAAGCATCGTGACTGTTTTTTTGAGTTGTGCATTTTCAGCATGGCCGTTATCCAGAATTCCGGTAAGCCCCCGCACATGTTTAAGATTGATATCGATGAGAATGTCATTCTCGAGATAATAATATTTCCGGCGCCTGTCATCCATCTGACAGGAAAGGATTGCTTCCCGTTCCATCATCTGGAGATGATCTATGACTGCTTTTGGTGAGAGCATCAGCGTTTCGGAGATCTCAGTAACAAAACAGGGTTTCTGTCGTAACAGTTCAATAATGCGCCTTCGATTCCGGTTCCCGAGGATGTCCAGCAGGCGGGAAACCTCAACCGCGTCATACATCTTTACTTAATGTTAGTATTAAAATTATTTAGATTTAATGTTTCATGAAATCTCTGCGTAACGTAATGCAGGTTGGTCAGAAGAAAAAATAGTGTAATCTATCGATCCTGGTCATTCAGCCATGGGTAAAAAATCAGTTCCGTGAGTTGTCCGGCATAATCGGAGCTGATTGGATTATTACCCTGGTGATAATCAAGATCAGTTCCGTTTTCTCTCGCAATTTAGCGAAAAGTGAATTTTCTGAACAGTTTTTTTAAAAACTGACATTGTCAGAACTCTGCGGTTTTCCATATTCAAAAAAGCAGATCAGAGAATCGGGCCTGCGGTCATGAAAAAGCCCGGAATGTATATTTCTGATTTTATTATCACCAAGCATTATCAGTTGCCAGCACTAATAGTATATGGTGATTTGTTATGGAAAGGCAATCGGTTCAATCCTGTAACCTGAAAACAGTAGGTTATGATAATAATTTAAAAAACCTGGAGATCGAGTTCCATTCCGGGATGGTTTTTCAATACCAGAATGTTCCTTCACATATCTACACAAATCTTCTCAGTGCCCAGTCAACGGGGACATTTTTTACCGATAAGATAAAAAACCGGTACCGATCAAAACGGCTTGACAAGTTGACGGTATAGCGATTGGAGCAGACTGCAAAATTTGTGGGAATCATTTCCCTGGTTGCTTTTTTTGGATAGTTTCTTCTTCTGAACAGAGTTTCACAAGTTGTGGTTTGAATCTTCATTCTTCTGGGCAGGTGCTCTCATACCCCCATTTTTTTGGTAAAAAGCAAAAAAAGTAATTGACCCGTGAAGATATCAGGTGAATTAAAAATGTAGGGGGTTATGCGGGACCTGCGGCATCGTAAACCTGTGTTAAATAACGGGCACTGAAAATACCAACAGGAGGCATGAGTATAAGTTGGAAAATGAAGTTCAATAACCCCCCAATCAGAGGAATGAACATGAGGACAGTTGAGATTATGCTAACGATAATACCAAATATAATCGCCATAATAAGCAATACAACTAAAGCGATGACGTATGCGATCCATCCAATTTTACCAAGATGTGCAAGAATTGCACTGATATTGAAAGCTTCTCCAAATTTATCCGTGCGTGCAAAACGGATAAAAGCAAATGGAACGATGAACAAGAGAATAATGGCCCATACGACACAAATTAAAACTCCGATAACAGCACCTCCAGCTGCTGTCATTAGCACTCTGGGATCTCCCGATATCAAAGCCAAAATTGCTCCGAGGAATAGAATTCCTGCAATGATAATAATTGGTAACGCGTAAATTAATCCGACAATGGCCAATTTGATACCGTTAATGAAGTTTATAACCCAATCATTGATTTCCGGTGCTGGTTTTGTTCCTTTGAATATTTGAATTTCATAACCCTGTGTCATGAAAGGAATAATAAGCAAAATCCATTTGAGCCACTTTTCCATTAAAGCCTCTTTTGTATATTCAAAAGAGTCACTCAACATGTTTCCAAGATCCATTTTTCACCTCAAGATAATAATCATAATCGTAAATCATCCATGACCATTTCAGCCACAAACGATTTAAATGAGCTATGATGGTTATTCAGAATATAAATTTATCGCCTATTTTGCATGGAATTTAAAAAAAAGCGAAATTAATGCCTGAAGTAGCGTACTCCGGTAAAAATCATTGCCATGTGAAGCCGGTTTGCAGCGTCGATGACTTCCTGATCCCGGATAGAACCGCCCGGTTGTATAAGGGCAGTTGCTCCTGCTTTGGCTGCAACTTCGAGCGTATCGGGAAAGGGCAGGAACGCATCTGAAGCAACTGCTGATCCGTGCAGGGAGAAAGACGCTTTTTCAATAGCAATCCTGGCTGAGTCAACCCTGCTCATCTGGCCGGCTCCAATACCAAGGGTGCGTTTCTGGTCCGCAAAGATGATCGTGTTGCTCCTGGTGTGCTTGCAGACTTTCCATGCAAGATGAATTGCACGCATCTCATCAGGTGTAGGATCGCGGTCAGTGATGACCTTCCAGTGCTCCTGATAAGGGGGGGTTCTCTGGACGAGCACACCGCCATCGATTGTCCGGATTTCATCAGCTTCGCTTTTCTGCGGCAGTGCAAGGACACGCATATTCTCCTTTTTTGCCATGGTTTCGAGGGATTCACTGGTAAAGGACGGGGCAACCACAACTTCAACAAAGGTGCTGTTGATTTCTTCTGCAACATCTTTGCCGATCTGGCGGTTCAGGCAGACGACTGATCCATACGATGAGACAGGATCAACTTCACGGGCGGAGACATAGGCTTCAGAGAGATCTGAACCGATAGCAACACCGCAGGGATTGTTGTGTTTCACAATAACGGCAGCAGGTTCTTCAAATTCACGGAGAAGTCCGACTCCGGCGTTTACGTCAAGATAATTATTGTATGACATCTGTTTTCCCTGTATGGGTTTTGCACCCGCAATACCGGAAGTACCATAGACTGCTGCTTCCTGATGTGGATTTTCACCGTATCTCAGAGTCCGTCCCTGGGTGAACTGAACAGTGTATGTTCCCGGGAAACGTGTATCGAGCCCATAGAGGTAATTACTGATTGCTGCATCATAGGCAGCAGTTCTCGCAAATGCTTTTTTTGCAAGCGCCAGACGTTGATCCAACGAGATTTCGCCGATATGAATTGCATTTGTCACTGCAGGGTAATCTGCCGGGTCAACGACAACAGCAACATTTTTATAATTTTTAGCTGCTGCCCGGATCATCGCAGGACCCCCGATATCGATAAATTCAGTTAATGCTTCAAGACTCATGTTCTGTCCGGACATCTTCTCAAAGGGATAAAGGTTTACTACCAGCAGATCGATCCGGTTGATGCCATGCTTTGCCATCACTGCATCATCTATCTGCCGTCTCCCAAGCAGGCCTCCATGTACTTTGGGATGAAGTGTCTTGACTCGTCCATCCATCATCTCGGGAAAACCGGTATAACTGGAAACCTCAGTAAACTTTATCCCGGCCCTGGCAAGTTCCTTTCCGGTCCCGCCCGAACTCATGATGCTGTATTTTTGTAAAAAAAGTTCCTGTGCGAAGTCGATAATACCGGTTTTGTCCCATACCGAAAGCAGTGCCCACTTCATGGTCTATTGTATGCAAGATACAAAAGAAAAATGTATGCAGATAATATCGCTTCTTTCCCATTCAGTCACAGGACTGATCGTGGTCTATCCAAACCACAGAATATTTTATAGTTATTCATCTCTTTTTCCCCTAAAAAATTCCTTAAATTACACTCAATTATCAAATTAAAATAAAAATTGAGCTCTATTTTAGAAAATAGACTATATTTGGAGACTTTAGAAATTGTTTTATGTAAGACTTTATATAGAACCACAATACAATAGATAATGGGACATCAAATAGGATGTATTATGGACGACGCAGAACGCGGTACAGAACAAAAAGAGAGTCAGGATTGTGACCTGTCAGAAAATTCCCCATGTGAAGGTCTGCCATGCGAAGCCGAACTGGATGAACAGAAGAAAGCGTATGCTGAATTGAACGACCAGTTTCTGCGGCTTGCAGCAGACTTCGAAAATTTCAAAAAACGTACATCAAGAGACAGGGAGATTTTAATTTCTCTTGCAAACGAACGATTCGCCATCGACATTCTTGAGGTAGTCGATAACTTTGAACGTGCATTAAAAGCTGATGATACCCATATCCGTGAAGGAATTCTTCAGATCCGGAAGTTACTGAACACCCAGTTATTACGCAACGGCATCACTCCAATTGGTGCACTTAATAAACAATTTAATCCTGAAGAGCATGAGGCAATTGCGCATATAACGTCTGAAGAAGCAGCGGGAACAGTCATTGATGTAATAGCTCGCGGTTATCGTATGAATGATAAGGTTATCAGATATGCAAAAGTGGTAGTATCAAAAGGAAATCAGGAAAATCAGGAGGTATAAAAATGGTAAAAGAAAAAGTTCTTGGTATAGACCTGGGAACAACTTTTTCCTGCATGTCTATTATGGAGGCAGGAAAACCTATCGTCATCCCCAACGCTGAGGGCGGAAGGACGACCGCATCAATTGTTGCATTCACAAAAGAGGGAGAGCGCCTCGTTGGAAGTCTCGCAAAACGTCAGGCTGTCACGAATCCCCAGAGAACAATACAATCCATCAAAAGAAAGATGGGAACAACTGAAAAAATCAGGATCGACGATAAAAGCTATTCACCTCAGGAGATCTCGGCAATGATCCTTCAGAAACTGAAGATCGATGCAGAAGCATATCTTGGTGAAAAAATTCAGAAAGCAGTTATCACTGTACCGGCTTACTTTAACGATGCCCAGCGACAGGCAACCAAGGACGCCGGAAAGATCGCCGGTCTTGATGTTTTACGGATCATCAACGAACCAACAGCAAGTGCATTAGCGTATGGTATCGATAAAGAACAGGATGCGACTGTGCTTGTGTATGACCTCGGTGGAGGTACATTCGACGTTTCAATTCTGACCCTGGGTGATGGTGTCTTTGAGGTGAAATCCACTGCAGGCAATAACCATCTGGGCGGAGATGACTTTGACAAACGCGTCACTGACTACCTTATTGAGGAATTCAGGAAAAAAGAGGGAGTCGACCTGCACAATGATCCGTACGCGATGCAGCGACTTCGTGATGCATCAGAAAATGCAAAAATTGAGCTCTCGCAACGCCAGTCTACAAATATAAACCTGCCTTATATTACAACTGATGCCAGCGGCCCAAAATTCCTCAATATTGATCTCACGCGTTCAAAACTTGAACAACTTATCGGGGACCTTGTGGAATCCACAGTGGGGCCGGTTAAACAGGCATTGAGCGATGCAAAACTTGAGCCAAAGAATATTGATCATGTACTGCTTGTCGGTGGGTCTACCCGTGTCCCGCTCGTACAGGAAACGGTCAAAAAGATTCTTGGGAAGGAGCCGGATAAAGGTATCAATCCGGATGAGTGTGTCGCCCTCGGTGCAGGAATTCAGGGAGCTGTTCTGACTGGTGAAACAAAGGATATTGTGCTTCTTGATGTAACACCACTTACTCTGGGTATTGAAACACTTGGAGGGATCGCAACCAAACTGATCGAACGCAATACCACAATTCCGACACGAAAAAGCCAGATATTTTCTACTGCCGCTGATAGCCAGACGAGTGTTGAAATTCACGTGGTTCAGGGGGAGCGTGCTCTTGCAAAAGACAACTTCACTCTCGGCAGGTTCCAGCTGACCGGGATCCCCCCTGCGCCCAGGGGCATACCCCAGATTGATGTAACGTTCGATATAGATTCAAACGGTATTATCCATGTATCGGCAAAAGACCTTGGCTCCGGTAACCAGCAGGCAATCTCAATCAAGGGAGATAAGAAACTCTCTGAAGAAGATATCAAGAAAATGATGGATGCAGCCAAACAGTTTGAGGCTGACGATAAGAAAAAACGTGAAGAGATTGAGCTGCACAACCAGGCTGATACAGCAGTTTTCACTGCTGAAAAAATGTTAAAAGAAAGCGGTGACAAGCTTGAATCAGAAGACAAAATCAAAGTTGAGGAAGGTATTGCCGCAGTAAAGAAAGCGCTTGCCGAGGACAATCTGGAATCAATCAAAAAGACCATGGAAGAATTGACAGAATCAGTCTATGCGGCGACAACCAAGATCTATCAGAAAATGCAGGCCGAACAGGCATCACAGCAACAGCCAGGGGCAGATGGCTCACCCCAACAGGAGAAAAAATCCGATGATAATGTCGTTAATGCCGACTATAATGTAAAAGAAGAGTGACGATAGATGGGTGCGGGAGACTACTACGATATCCTTGGCATACCCCGTAATGCTGATGATAAAGAGATTAAGAAAGCATACCGCAACCTCGCACGGAAGTATCATCCCGATGTTTGCAAGGAACCGGGTGCAGAAGAGAAATTCAAAGAGATCAATGAAGCGTATAGTGTTCTCTCCGATGAGCAGAAGAAGGCACAATACGATAATATGGGTCATGAAACATATACCAACGCGTCCAAAGGCTCCTATACCGGTGGAGGGGGATTCGGGGGAGGAGGTTTCTATACCGACTTTTCGGGCTTTGGGGATATCTTTGACTTCTTTGGCGGTGGACAGCGGCGATCAGGCCCTCAGTCCGGTGCCGATTTGCTCATGCGCATCCAGATCAGGCTGGAAGATACTGTAACCGGTGTGGATCGCGACATCGAAGTCATGCATACGGAACCGTGTCCGGCTTGTAACGGTTCCGGAAGTGAAACCAAACGGCTGAATACCTGTCCCCGCTGCGGAGGAACCGGGCAGATGCGTCAGGCCGCTCATTCATCATTCGGCCAGTTCGTCCGAATGATGACCTGTAACGAGTGTGGCGGGAAAGGGAAAATTCCTGAAAAAGTCTGCAAAGAATGCAGAGGGTCTGGTCATTCGCGGGTGAAACGTAAAGTGTCCGTGCATATACCCGCAGGAATTGACAATGGTATGAGACTCCGCATGGAGGGCTACGGGGAGGCCGGGGATTACGGAGCACCCAATGGTGATCTGTATATTGAGATATATGTCACGCCCCATGACCGGTTTACACGGACTGGTGATAATCTCGAGACGATCATCGAGATCAGTCCTGTACAGGCAGTACTGGGTACATCGGTTGATATCGAAACTATCGATAAACGACATATTGATTTGAGAGTTCCCCCGGGTGTCCAGTTCAATACCGCATTAAAAATTTCCGGTGAAGGTGTAAAGCGTCGTGGAAAGCCCGGGGATCTCCTCGTCAGGGTGAAAATTGTCACACCAAAGTCGATCAACAGTGAACAGAAGGAACTCTACCAGAAAATCGCCGAACTTGAAGGAAAGAGTAGTGCTTCAGGCGGATTCTTTTCCGGGATAATGGGTGGAAAAAAGAAAAGTAAAAAGTAAATCGGGGATCACAAATTTCAGATCGCATTTTTTATATCTGCTTTTTTGTTTTTACGCACTTATTTGAGCGCCGGTAATCAATAATATATGAATGAAACTGCTCTTTGAGTTGTCAGGTGAAAATCCGACACTTCCATTTGCAGAACTAGACTGTATTGGTAAAATTATTGATCGGCGTCTTCAGGTTGCAGTTGTAGAGTCCCCTGATCCGGAACTGGCACATCGTCTTGCAATGACCAGGGTCGTTTCAGAATATCTCGGTGAATGTGAGCCGAATATACCTGCATTCCGAAAACTACTCAGGGATCTGGCCATTGAAACCAGTCTGTCATTTGCCGGGCGTGCAAAAAAAGTTCATGGGGGCTGTCTTATGAGAAATCCCTCATCACAAAGGGAGTTTGAACGACTGATCGGTACTATGATATCAGGTCCTGTTTCACTCGATAACCCGCGGGTCGAATATCGTGCTGTACTGTCGGAAGACAGGTGTTATTTCGGTAAAGTACTTTTCACTATCGATCGCGGGATATATAATGTTCGCAATCCGGGAAAACGGGACTTTTTCCATCCGGGTGTGATGATGCCAAGAATGGCACGGACGCTCATCAATCTGACATGTTCACACGCCAACGATATAATGCTGGATCCGTTCTGCGGTACAGGTGGTATACTTATCGAAGGGGAGTTGCTCGGATTGCATGTCATGGGAAGTGATTTTGATCCGATGATGATCAGCGGCTGCCGGCAAAATGTTACTACTCCGGACCTCATGCTTGCTGACGCAACACATCTGCCGTTTGGTAACCATTCAATTGATGCAGTGGTGACGGATTTTCCCTACGGCCAATCGGTCTGTATTAAAAAAACTGATACTATGGCAAATCTTTATGCCGATACCGTTGACGAAATTCAGCGTGTACTGAAAACCGGACACAGGGCCGTGGTGGTTACACATGAGGATATTTCCGGTATTATTCTACCGCACATGACGATTCTGCAGCAGCATGAGCAGCGGGTACATAAAAGTCTTACACGTCGTATTCTCGTTCTGACACATGGCTAGGGAATTGTCTGCCCCAAGAATTCTTTATGTGAATCTTTGACCACATATATTCTGGATTATATGAAAAGAGAGGAAGGTTACAGACAGGTGATGTTTGTGCTTGTCATGGTATTCTGCACATACATTCCGGTATCAGCATATTCCAGTGATGCAATCGGATGGTACGAGCAGGGAAATGCGCTTATGAAAAATAAAAATTATACTCAGGCTGTTGAGGAATATAATCATGCAATAATGCTTGAACCGGGATATTTTGAAGCATGGAACCAAAAAGCAGATGCACTTAACCGGGCACAGCAATTCAGCGAGGCGCTTGCAGCAAGCGATCATGTAATTGAACTTAAATCCGACTTTGTCCAGGGTTGGATAAACCGGGGTTATATTCTGTACAATCTCGGCCGGTATGATGAGGAACTGAAAGCATATGAGACAGCCATTACCATTGATCCTGCCAGTCCCGAAGCCTGGTTTAATAAAGGATATTCCCTTGCCGGTATGAAGAGATATGATGAAGCAATCGCGGCATTCGACAAAGTTCAGGAGCTCGATCCCACATTCCCGAACCTGGCAGCCAACAAACGTATCGCCGAACAGAATCGTGATGCAATAACGCCATTGCACATAAAATATGCTCCAGTTATTGCGGTTGTGGTGATTTTTTTGATTGGTTCAATTGTCTGGTACATTGCGGTTCGAAAAAAATATGAAAATGAGTGATTTCTCTCATATTGCAATAATAAAAATACCTTTTTTTGATCTTTTCCGGCGATAAAATCATATTTTCTATCAAATTTCATCGCTCGGAAATCAGACATTTTTCAGGGTAGCAGAGTAAAATAAATTGCACTGCCGCTTCATCAGGCTGACAAGAACAAAATGCAATCGTGGAGCGCTTTCAGGTTGCAATACGGTCCAATCTGCACGATGATGCTGCCAGATTGATCATACTGGGATCTGTTCATAGCGCATCAAAGCTCGGTTTATAATCTAAAAAAGGGGGGGGCAGATTCATGCATCTGCTTTACTAACCCATCAGTACTGCATTGCATTAATGCTTCGCGATATTTTATTATCTGATAAAGAACAGGCAATGAGTGAAGCTCCGTGGGCAATTGAGATAGTATTCAATTTATGTTCTGAGTTTCCCTTGTGGGGGATATCGCAGGGTCATATGCTGCACCAGCAGGAACAACCTGTACATGGAGTAGAGTCATGGCATTGGAGTCCGCACTGCATCGAATCATATGAACTCACAGATCATGAGAAGGTCCTATATCATAATGTCAGCAGGAGAGGAAAAAATGCGTTATTATGTAATTTTATTGATTCTTTTACTGCTGATCATTCCCGCATGCACCGCAGCAGAAGCGCCTGCAGTAACCGGTATTGAACCGGCAATCGGTTTCAACACAACAA
>JAJRBZ010000098.1 GCA_028679185.1 Methanoregula sp.
GCACCGTCTTGCTTTCCGCGAGTTAGGTCTGTCGATCGGCTTGTCAGGAGTTGAACAACTGCCGGAATTGATCGGGAATAATCCACGTTTGTTTGGCAGTATACGTTCATTGCAACATAGAATAAAAGCCCTCCTTGAGTATATGCCTGTCAGAGAAAAGATCGAACAGTTCTGGCTGGATGGGAAAAACAGGGAAGCTGGTACCTGGACCGATCACCGTGAGATCAATATGGTGATGCTTGCAACCAGTCTTGCGCCTGAAGGATTTCTTGAGATTTAAATTCCCTGATTCAATGCTTCAGGAAAGTTTACAGACGATTCACAGGCTGGTCAATATCCATCACATCCCTTATATCCCTAAATTCACGGAATACTACAATTTTTCTTACTCCAGCGTTCCCCTACAGGTGGCAAAAAGGTGAAACAGATAATGTATTAATAACAACCAGACCTAATGCATCATATTCCATGAACCAGTCATCCAGTATAGGATACACAGATCCGCTGCAGTTCCACTGGTCGCACACTGATCTTGTCAGGTTCTGGGTGATTGTATCGTTTATCCTTTCGATTATCGGGATAGCATATATTTCGATGTCTGCGGGTTATGGTACTATTGTCCCCCAGCTCTTCTACTTCCCTATCCTGTACACTGCCTATTTCTATCCTGACCGGGGTATGTATGTTGCCTGCAGTTGTGGAGTTGCCTACTCATTTGTTGCTGCATTTTTTATAGTTCCTGAATTATCAGCAGTGGGTGGGATCATCGTTCAGGTACTGCTCTTTATCGGAATTGCAGCAGGATCTGCAATAGTATTGAAAAACAGGGAAAATGTATCCAAATCATTGCCCGTGGATGATGCAAAAACACTGCAAACAATGATCAACGCAGGTGAAAGTGATCGTATAGAATTCAAATTACAGTCCCTGTGGAGTACGGGTCTCTCCGTGGAGGAGATTCTTGCCAGTGATTCGGCCGAAATACGGAAATACCGAAATAATGCTTCAAAATTTATGATCGCACGTTCCATTGCCGGTTTTTTGAATACTGATGGTGGAGATCTCATCATCGGCATTCAGGAGGACAGGATTAAAAATAGAATCCATATAGTGGGGATTGAGGAGGACTATCGCAAATTACATGAAAAAGACCGGAATCCGGACGGGTACCGGAGGATGATTGTTGACTCAATTATCCAGAAATATCTTCCGGAGGTCTTTGATACGGTAAGCAGGTTCATTCGTATCTCCTTCCCTTCCCTTTCGGGAAGCACACTCTGCCATGTGCACATCATGCCGTCGGATAAGCCGGTGTTTGTTTTCACCGGCAATGAAGAACTCTTCTTTATCAGGGTTGATGCATCGACGCGGAGCATCACCGGAAAAACCCTGACTAATTATACCCTTTCCCGGTTTGCCTCTCCCTGAATAAACGGCCACGTGTTAAGGGCAGTCCTATTTTGCACTTTCTTTGTCGCAAACAGCCAGACTTTATAAGAGCATTAGGCAGGATTTGAGTTCGGACCACACGTGCATTCCTCCTCTCCTCCCCCCCCTTATCGGGACTTCCCGATCATTAATGGTCACATGGAACGGAGCGCAGCGGTGTTTTATAATCAGAACAGACTGATTGCAGTCAGCCAGACAGCCACGGGAACTGCGACGATAAAGATAAGGGAAATTAAAAGAAATGCCCACTCATACGTTTTTAAGGGTTTTTTTGCCACAAAAAGATAGCTTTCCCTGCCGTATCCCCGGCAGAGCATACTCGTATATACCCGTTCCCCCACCTCGTATGAACGGATAAACATCGTGCCGATGGTGTAGCCCAACTGCCTGAGACGGTAGCGGTATGGGAGATGGCGATCGAATGCATCAAAACATTTTGTTTTTAATGTCTCGTTGATCTTCCGGTACATATACCCAAAGACAAACAGGTAGCGGATCATCATTCCCAGTGCAAGTGCAAACTCCGGGGGTAATCCCATCCGTGCTGCTCCTTCGAGCAGGTCATGCATTTTTGTTGTCGATGAGAGGAGTATGATGAACGATATACAGATAACAAATTTAACCAGGAGTATAAATGCAAACTCGATCGATTCAGCATAGATACTGATTCCCAGCGGAAGACTCATAACCACGTGATAATCAGTGTAGTACTTATTTTTTAAAAAAATCTGGAAAAAGATGATCATTCCCCAGAGCGGGACAATCGAGAGCAGACGTTTTACATAGACAACCAGGGATAACCGGGTACAACACCAAAGCAGGAAAAAGAATGCAAAGAAAAAAGCTCCCACGGTATAAATCATGATTGAATAAGGCACGGCAACAAGTGCGATGATTGCTGCAAATGTTATCGCAATCTTCACCCGTGCATCAAGACGGTGTATTGCACTGTTCCGATAAGCGTCACGTTCTATCTGGAAAAGCTCTTCAATCATGATCGTTTGCCAAATGCATGAAGAAGGGATTTTTCTGTATCCGCATACGTGTATGCCATCGACACCTCAACGCCATGTTCTTTGAGCGCATTGAGAAGTTTGGGAAGTACAGGCACATCGAGCCTTACTGACTTGAGCATCTCCGGCTGTACAAAAATCTCATCCACGGTCCCGCTTGCCACGATACGCCCCTTGTCCATGACATAGATATAATCCGCTATCTCGGGAACGAGAGCAACATCATGGGTTGAGAAGATAACGGTCATGCCGTATTTTGTTGAAAGCGAGTTGATGAACCTGTTGAGATCAGTAACACCCCGGGGATCAAGGCCTGCATTCGGTTCATCCAGCACAAGCACTTCCGGTTCCATTGCTATTACTCCTGCAATCGCAACCCTCTTCTTCTCACCCCCGCTCAAATGATGCGGTACCCGGCCGGCAAGATATTCGATTCCTACTACCCGCAGGGCTTCATGCACCCGGTGATGGATAGTTTCGGCATCGAGGCCGAGATTAGTGGGACCAAAGGCAACGTCCTGCTCAACTGTTGGTGAGAAGATCTGATCATCAGGATTCTGGAAGACAATACCGACAAATTTCCTGATCTCCCGGATGTTTTGCCTGGTAATCGGCTCTCCTCGGACAAGAATGGATCCTGAAGTGGGTTTGAAGATGCCGTTAAAGTGCTTGAACAGTGTGCTTTTTCCTGCACCATTCGATCCAATCACCGCGATACGGGCATTTCTCGGGGCGATAAAATTGATATGGTCCAGTGCCATGACGTTGCCAGGATAGACATAACAGAGCTCGCGGGTCTCAATCAGGTGCATGAGTATAGGATGTAGGCTGAAAAAATGTAAAGTTCTTTGGTTTTATTTTGCTGGTCTGGTAGCCCTGATACCGTAGGTAAGCCCGAGCACAACAAAGAACGCGAGGATGGTGCCGAGGACAATCGCTATGATACCGCCCAGCGGTCCCATCTGCTCTCCCAGCGAGTAATCCGGCATTGGTGAAGAGTACGAGAACCTTCCCTCAGTCTCCTCGTGGATCTCTGCGTTTTCCGGTGTACCGCCGGTCAGTTCTTTTTGTCCCTGCACTACCAGTGCTGTGCTCTCCAGACCGTCCGGATCCCCGGATGCCATGAACACAGCAACAACGCCGATGAGCAGTGCGACAATTATACCTATTATGATGAATGTCTTGTTGTCCATAACGCTACTTATGCCCCCGTAGCAGTCTTAGCCCCGGTATCCACCAGATCCGGCCTTGCAGTGGTAATCAGGTAGATGGCTCCCACTGTAACGATCCCCTCGATCACACCGATGATGGCATAGTAGATGCCCATGGCTATCATTCCTTCAACGAGAGGGAATGTACCGGCAAGGTACAGCTCAAGTGATGCTGCAAGAGCGGGGATCAGGCATGCCAGCCATGCGGCAAAGAAGACCGAGAGTGGCATACTCTTTGTCATTCCCATTAATCCCTTGAATGTGTAGAAACCCACAAAGCCGCCGATCACGCCCATGTTAATGATATTAGCTCCCATAACGGTGATACCGCCATCACCAAACAGGACTCCCTGCACGATAAGCACCATCGCGAGGATGAATACAGCGGCAAACGGAGAACCCAGAATGATCGCTGCAAGTGCCCCGCCCACGAGGTGCCCGCTAGTACCCATGGATACGGGAAGGTTGAAGGACTGGAGGGCAAAAATACCAGCCGCAAGAACTGCAACGAGCGGAAGTTTCTCTTCATTCATCTCGTCTTTTGCCCACTTGAGAGCCAGCGTAATAAAAACAAGGACAATAATCCAGTAGATTGCGCCCTGCCAGATTGGTATGAATGAGTCAGGAATATGCATCAGTTCACCTTAAATGTTGATACTGAAATGATAATTTGTAACACTCAGTAGGTAAAAAATCTTTTCATTTCATATTTGTTTAAACGATAAGTTAAAAAAATCAGATTTTCTCAACACATTTACAATAATTATACTCTGTTAAAAGGTGGTTTTTATCCTTTTTTGGTCAGCTCGCGTCCAGCATCTCCTTGATCATTCTCATAGTCTCGATCTTGAACTGGAAATGCTTGATCATTCCTTCTTTCATCATGATCTTCGAATCAAGCATGCGTTTCATTAATGTTTTTTTCTGGTCCTCGGTCAGTGTCTCCCACATCTCCATCATGACCATATCCTTCTGCTGCATACCAGGCTGCATCCCGTGTTCGTGCATCATCTCTCGATCACCTGTTTTTGTCCGGCTGGCCGGACTGATATCCTTTCTTGCTGATAGAGACGATATTCTTATGTCCTGTTTTCAAAATATGTGACATGGTTTGAAAACCATTTTTTCCCTTAAACCGGCTTTTAGTCCTGTTTTCCAGCTCCCAGAGCAGGGTAATCTGTATATCCTTTTTCTTCGCCCTTATAAAATGTCGAAGTGTCCCCGCTATTCAGAGGTGCATTC
Organism: Methanoregula sp.; assembly: GCA_028679185.1. Classification (GTDB taxonomy): domain Archaea; phylum Halobacteriota; class Methanomicrobia; order Methanomicrobiales; family Methanospirillaceae; genus Methanoregula. Next base: position 4,916 of record JAJRBZ010000098.1, read on the forward strand.
TTCCTGAAGCGATCGGGAAGATCCGGATTGGCAAGGAACAGGATCCCAAATGATACAAGGTCTGCCAGTCCGCTTTCAATCACCCCGTTTGCGCTTCCGGCATCATAGCCCCCGTTCAGAATAAGCGTCCCTTTGAATTTTGCATGGATTAGCGGGGCCATGAGTGCAGAGGGGGATGGCACTCCAAGCCTTCCGCCTACAGGTTCAATAAGGTGGATATATCCGATGCCAATCGTGTCCAGTTCACGTGCAAAACCTGAGAAGGTTCCGGCAGGATCTGTGTCAGACATACCATGCAAGGAGAAATGAGGGGATATGCGGTATCCCACTCGTTGTGATCCCCATTCCCTTGCAACAGCCTTCGCAACTTCGAGCGGGAACCGCATTCGGTTTTTCAGGTTACCTCCGTAGTTGTCAGTACGCTTGTTTGATCCGTCCCGCAGGAACTGGTCCAGCAGGTAGCCGTTTGCCCCATGAATCTCAACGCCGTCAAAGCCAGCCTTCCTGGCGTTCTTTGCCCCCTGCCCGAACTGGTGTATGATAAGGGGGATCTCATCAGGCAAGAGGGCCCGGGGAACCGGAATTCTCTCCTTTCCTGTTGGGGTATGAATCTCTTCATCTACGGGAATTGCGGACGGTGCGACCGGCAGGTCACCACCGAGGTATTCAGGATGCGACATCCGCCCGACATGCCAGAGCTGGAGGAAAATCTTCCCGCCGGCCTGATGTACCGCAGAAGTAACCTCCTTCCAGCCAGCTACCTGCCCAGGGGAATAAATCCCGGGCGTGCGGTTGAAACCGACACCCTGCGGGCTCACCTGCGAACCTTCAGTGATGATCAGACCCGCTGAAGCCCTTTGGGTATAATAGGTGACCGCCAGCGGACCCGGAACATTACCTTCAATTGCACGGCAGCGGGTCATCGGCGCCATCACCATCCGGTTCCGGAGCACAAGGCCATCCAGTGTATAGGGAGATAACAGGTTTATCATGTTTATCAATCCAGAGGCATGCAGGATGCCTCGTCCCTGATTGTGGCCGCCCTGGGAGAATCCTGGTTGGTGGGTTCGGTCCGTGTATCTTGGGCTGATTTTACCATAATAGCTGGTGACACCGGAGTCATTGCTCCGATTCCCTTGTTTTGGGTGCATCCCGACGCTGAGACGCATGCTACAACCGGAGCGGGGAAAACTGCTGTCCTGTGATCCTGTATCATACGCGCCCCTAAGGAAATTTGATCCCATATTAATTGGGGTCTCTTCCAGATTTTGAAAGGAACAAAATGCACGGATTATTTTCACCGTATTAATGAGAGAAGTATGCCGTTTCCTATCGTCTTTTCCTGTTGTTTCAAAATTTGAAAACTGGGGGCAGTCTTTTTTAAGTTCCTTCTGGAAGGACTTAGTACGTACTATCGGCAGGCTTCCTATATGATATCACCAGCTATCAGCGGATGGTTTTATCCATGAAAGATACGGGTGTTCCTGTCGGTGATGAGCCCGGAGTGGTACCTTTTGGAAAGCCAGTTCAAGGTAAGGATTTTTCAGAAAAACATTTCCTGAACAAACTTACCATTGCTTTTGGTCTCCTTGCGGTAGTAATTGCTGTTCTGGGTATTGCCGGCCTAGTGTTCGGGATAACCCTGATTGCCAGCGTATACCCCGGATATAAGACAATATCACTCAGCGCAGCGCTGGCTTGGATAATCCTTGGTTCAGTACTGGTGATCAACCCGGTACTATCACCTCGGGGAAGATCAGGGCTTGTCATCAGGATCATTCTTGCTGCAATTGCGATTGTGGAAGCGATCGAAATTCCATTCAACCTCCTGGGAGATCATTTTGTTGTTGAAACCTTGTCTGTCCAGGCTGGAACAGTGCTTTTCGGGTCATTCTCCTCACCCAATTCCCCGGTCGCAGAAGGTTTCATCACTGCTGCAGCAGTGGCCATGTTTTTTCTGGTAAACGGATCAGCACTGGTGCCGGAGCATAATCGGACAAAGGACGCTGTAGGTATTACGGGGATATTCATTATCCTTATCAGTCTCGCGTTTGTCCTGAGTTACATGTATGGCGATCCCCTCCTGTACGGGACACAATTTATTCCAATTGCAGCGGTATCTGCACTCGCCGCATTTTTTATTGGGGCCGGCCTGGTTGCAGCAGCAGGAACGTCTGCCGTTCCGGTACGATATTTTACAGGAGATTCGACCCGGTCCCGCCTTTTTAGGACATTCATCCCGCTCACGGTCATCATAATCCTTTGCGAAAATCTTATTTTCGCCGCAATTTCACCACTATTTGCTTTTTCTGATGCCCTCCGGCTTTCAGCAAGCCTGGTTCTTTTTATCTTTGTCACGATATTACTGGTCGCCCGGATATCCGAAGGACTGGGTCGTTCACTCGAACTCGCTGAACAGGCGCTGAAGCTGAAGAATGACGATCTCAGTGCCCTGAACGACGACCTGATGGTAATTGAAGAAACCCTGCGGCAGAATGTTGAGCAGGTTACCAGAAAAGAGAGAGAATTGGCGGAGAGCAATGAACGGTTGCGGCTGGCGCAGGATGCCTCCGGGGCCGGAATCTGGGACTGGAATGTCAGGAACGGTACAATCACATGGGATTCGAATATGTTCAGGCTCTTCGGGCTGGATAAGAAAAAAGAAACAGCTTCTTTTGAGCTATGGAATACCGTCCTTCACCCGGATGACCTGGCAGCAGCACATTCCCGAATCGAGCGGGCATTACAGGAGCACACTAATCTTGACAGTGTATACCGGATTATCCGGTCTGGTGGTGACGTGCACTGGATCAATGCACAGGGAAAGGCAACCTACGATAAATCGGGACAGCCGGTGCGTTTAACAGGTATCTGCATTGATATCACCTCGCGAATACAGGCGGAAGAGGTGCGGAAGAAGGCATACGATGAACTGGAAATCCGGGTCCAGGAGAGGACGGCAGATCTGGAAAACGCATTTGACGCACTGGAAGCAGAGCGCCACCGGCTGTACGATGTCCTTGAAACCCTTCCGGTCTATGTCTGTCTGCTCGATGAAGACTACCGCATGCCATTTGCCAACAAATACTTCCGGGATACGTTTGGTGAATCGCACGGGCGCTGCTGTTATGAATTTCTTTTCGACCGAAATGATCCCTGCGACAACTGCGAGACATATAAAGTCATCAGGACGCGTGCCTCTCATCACTGGTACTGGACGGGACCGAACGGGCGGGATTATGATATTTATGATTTCCCTTTCATCGACAGCAATGGTTCATTCCTCATTCTTGAGATGGGAATCGACATCACCGATCGGAGGATTGCAGAAAAAGGACTTCTGGAAGCGCAACATATCCTTGAATCCCAGGTTGCAGCACGGACAGCAGAACTTGCCGAATCAAATATGCTCCTTAAAAGAGAGATAGATGAGCGCAAACAGACCGAACTTGCGCTCCGGGAGAGTGAGGAGCGGTTCCGGCTGGCGCTGAGAAATGCACCTGTGTCTGTTGCAATCCAGGACAAGGACTTGGTTTTCCAGTGGGCGTACAATCAGCGCACCATCCGGCCGGCAGATACCAAGGGGAAGAGAGACACCGATCTCTTTATCCCGGAAGATGCGTCACGTTTGATCGAACTCAAGCGTCGGGTTATCGAGACGGGAAAGGAAGTTCATGAGCAGATCTGGCTCACCATGAACAAAAAACGGTTGTATCTCGACTTGTACCTGGAACCATTACGGGACAATACAGGGCAGATTACAGGAATCGGGATAGCTACTGTCGACCTGACCGGGCTGAAAAATGCCGAGCAGGCCTTAATAGACAATGAGAAAAGGCTGCGGGAAGCCGAAAACCTGCTGGAATCGGTTACTGAAGGTGCGCAGGTGATCATAGCAGCAGAAGACACAAATTTCAGGTACACCTACTTCAACAAGACGTACGCTGCGGAAATCTTCAGGCTGACCGGGAAAAAACTCACCATTGGTACGAATATGATCGACCTGTTTTCGGATCTTCCTCAAGAGCAGAAATCTGAACTGGGTGAGTGGGGCAGGGTTCTCCAGGGAGAGAAGGTGAACAAGCTCATCGAGTTTGGCGACCAGACGATGGGAAAGAAAATCTACAATGTTCTCCACGTTCCCATCTGGGATGAAAAAGGAACTATCACAGGTGCGGGAGAGGTTGCCTACGATGTCACATCACAATTTCAGGGCGAAAAGGCCCTGCAGGAGACATCCCAGTACCTCACCAGCCTCATCGAGTATGCAAATGCCCCCATCATTGTCTGGGATCAGAAATTCCGGATTACCAGGTTCAACCGTGCGTTCGAACACCTCACCGGCAGGAGTTCAAAAGAGGTATGCGGGCAGTCTTTGGATATTCTCCTCCCCCCGGCATACCTCGACGAGGCAATGGAACTCATCAGGAAAACTTCTGTCGGCGAACGGTGGGAAAGTGTGGAAATTCCTATACTTCGCAAGGATGGGAAGGTCAGGACAGTTCTCTGGAATTCCTCTTCCATCCTGGGAGCTGACGGAAAGACCATTGTTTCGGTTATCGCCCAGGGTCAGGACATAACAGAACGCAAGGAGACGGAAAAGAAATTGCGGGAGATCCTGTCACTTCTGAATGCAGCCCTTGAATCGATGGATGAAGGTATCTATGTCATAGATACAGGGCGAAAAATAACTACCTATAACCAGAATTTCGTCACGCTCTGGGATATGGACAAAGCCGTACTTATAAGAGAAGACGACCGGGCCGTATCGGAGTACATGCAGTCCCGTGTAAAAGATCCAAAAGCATTCTTTACGCATGTCAATGAAATCAACAAACACCCGGAACGGGAAAGTTTTGATATGATAGAATTACTTGATGGCAGGATCTTTGAACGGCATTCAAAGCCACAGCGGATAAGGGATGGTATAATCGGCAGAGTATGGAGTTTTCGTGACGTTACCGATCGTAAGCATGCAGAGGAAAATCTTGTTGCATCTGTACAGGAAAAAGAAGTGCTGCTCCGTGAGATCCACCACCGGGTCAAGAACAATCTCCAGCTGATATCCGGCCTGCTTGATATGACCCGGATGCGTACGCAGGATGAATCAACCAACAGCATACTGACCGATATGATGCTCAAAATCCAGACCATGGCTCAGATCCATACCCGGCTCTATGAGAGCAAACAATTTGGAAAAATCAGCATTACCGGCCAGTTCAGGGACCAGGTAGCAGCATTATCAAATATTTATTCCCATAAGGGGCACGAGATCAGCTGCGAGATTAATTCGCAGGACGTATTTCTCCCGGTAGACCAGGCCATTCCCTGTGCACTTGTCGTAAACGAAATCCTCTCGAACGCATATAAACATGCATTCAAGGGACGAAAACAAGGCACAATTGAGATCTCTGCAGTGCAGGAGAATGGTCAGATACGTATTATCGTCCGTGATAATGGCATCGGAATTCCCGGTAATTTTGACGTCAGTCGTTCCAATAGTCTCGGACTTAAGCTGATCAGGACACTGGTGCAGCACCAGTTGAAGGGATCGATTATGATCAACAGCCATTATGGAACTGAAATTATTGTTGAATTTCCTATTATTAAAGCGGGGACATAACCTATGTCAAAAATACTCGTTGTTGATGATGAAGCGATTATTACGATGCAGCTGGAGGAACGCCTCACCGCAATGGGATATACCGTTGCAGGTATGGCTGCTTCCGGTGAAGATGCTGTCGATAAGGCCCGGCGTATCCGACCAGATCTTGTCCTGATGGATATCGTAATGCCAGGCAAGATGAATGGTATTGAAGCAGCAAAAATTGTAACAAAGGAACTGGATATTCCGGTTGTTTTCGTCACATCGTATGCTGACGATGCCATAATTGAAAAAGCAAAAAGCGTCCGGCCCTATGGCTACATTGTAAAACCGTTCAATGAACTGGAAATCAAAGCTGCCATTGAAGTCGCACTGTTCCGAAAAGCGACAGAAAGGGAGGAGCAGAAATTAATAAAACACGCACGGGAAAAAATTACACCACGAACAGAAGCCGGCCAGTTGGCAGAGGACGGTCTGGCATATCTCGACCTGCCGGAAATAAAAACAGTCCTGTTAAAAGATATCTTTACCGATATCGTTCTCTTCCTGTATACCGATCAGGTCACAAAAGAACCAATATTTAAGTTTGCACTTGAAGAGGGTATAAATAAGGGTGGGCGTAACCTGTTTGCCTATTCGCAGTCAACTCTCCAGAAATACTTCTCAAAAGAGATCATAAAAAAGGAACTTTTCACGCACCGGATAAAAAGAAACGAAGTATTTGCCCTGATGCCAGTCCTGGAAAAGTGCATCGAATCCCTGCTGTCCGCGAGTCAAAGGACTTCACTGCAAATCCTTCTTGATTTTTCTGAAACCGAAGATTTCGATGATATTCTGGCCATCAAAAAATTACTTCTATTAAATAAGGAGACCGGAATTCCCGTTTCCGGAATCATTGCCTTCAATATCGGAAAAATCGATCATACCCTGATTAAATCTCTTGCCGAGGGTATTCCCAAGATAATAGTTTCAACCGGAAAAGAAACAACGCTCTCTTTTGCCCATCATACGTTCCCTGCCGAATCTGTTTCCGTTGTCCCCCAATCAACGATCGATGATGTCGTAAAAAAGTCTCTGGAGCCGGTTGTCCTCTCTTTACTGGATAAGCCAATTTCAGGTTATGATATCGTTCATGAGATCCATAGCCGGTATAAAGTTCTTATCCCGCAGGCAAGAGTATATACACTCCTCTACGAGCTTATGGATCACGGGTATCTCGAGATCAGGGTTTCAGGGAAATCCAAATTATATTGTCCAACGGAAAAAGGGAAAAAACACATCAGCCAGAAACTCAATGATTTCAGGCTTGTCTTCCAGCATATTGTAGGTGGTGGAGGTGGAATACACCCGAACAGGAATGATAGAAAATAATGAGAAAGGTATGAATTAAACTATAATAGAAAAAAAAGACGGTGCTTGATCATCCATTGCCAAAAGAGTATATTTTTTCCTGTTCTGTTAGTCAAATCACTTTTTATAAAAAATGAAACAAGAATTGGAAAATCCAGTCAGGTTTATCTTTTTTCATAAATAGGTAATCACCGGGTAATATGGTACCCGCGGGAGGTGATTCATCCTCTGAGCAATCAATTACCTTGTGGAAGCTGTTAACCGGAATTGACACAATGCCACATGTGAGAATGTATCAGAAGGGGGTCCTGTATTCGGCGATCGGGTTTCACCTCCTGAAATCCGCAAGGAGAAAACCTCTGAAGTGACAATACAACCGCAAAGCCCCATCAATAAGGTTCGATCATAATGCCAGCACTGCAGCAATTCGTTAAACCTTATTCGGCCTGGAAATTGATGGTAATTAATTCCTCGCTATCATTTTTTGAGTTGCGCAGATGGTGGAATACGATTTCTTATATGACGGATATCAGTGGTAGAAAAACACAAGGCTGCATTAAAAACAAAAGGAGAGCAGGACTATGAGTACAGGAAATTCAAAAAATGCCAGACATATAAAAATCACCGAACCGGAATCAATACTTCTTGATGAAGGAAAATTCTTCCGCATTCAGATAAAACTGCCAGGCATTGCCGAGGAAAAAATCAGAATCGATCTCGAAAAGAACCTGGTTACTGTTGTTGCAACTGATAGCAGGAAAACGTATAAAAAAGTGATCACCCTCCCCTGCGAAATAAGATTCAGCAAAAAACGGTTTTCAGACGGAGTCCTGGAACTTATCCTGGAAAAATACCAATTCGTATAAGATCTGTTCATCTGCCGATAACCAATCTTCCCTGTTTCATTCTGGTATATCGTTTCAAAATTTGTTTCAAAAACTGCCTTCTGACAAAGATCCTATAAAATTCTCTCTCCTATATTCGGGACGGGTGAAGACAATTTCCGTCTTTGAAAATTCCCCTGCACGATTTCAGGCAGGTAAAGAGTGGCTATATCCCGGAATGTGGAAGATCCTTTCAATAAGCATAGTGCAGCTGTATTTCAGTGTTATGGAGCAACATGTTCATCAAACGGGTGTGGCCAGTTTGGGCTAAGAGTAAAAGGGTGGAGGTTCATTTTCTCTTATATGCAGTGGGGGAGGTCCTGATCCGGTTTGGTAACATTCTTGGTGTGCGGGATAATCTTATAAATAAAGGGAAAACAATGACAGATGACCTGGAACAGTTAAAAAAAGATCTTGAAAACCAGACACGGCTTGCAGAAGACCGGCTCAACCGGCTGAAATACCTCCAGGCTGATTTTGATAATTACCGCAAGTGGTCTGAAAAAGAAAAAGCATCGATCATTGCCCTGGCAAACGAGAACCTGATTAAAGATCTCCTTGTTATCCTGGATGATTTTGAACAGGCGCTTCCATCCCTCGAGCTGGAACAGAACAGGGAGGGCATGAAGATGGTCCAGAAAAAAATGGTAAAAATCCTCAACCAATACGGGTTGTACCCCATCGAGTGCGTGGGAAAAAAATTCGACCCGCATTTTCACGAGGTAATCTGCAAGGAGAGATGCAATGAAGAGCCGGACACAATTCTCGAAGATATCAGGAAAGGTTACCAGTTGAAATCGAAGGTCATCAGGCCCTCAAAAGTAAAGATTGCAGAACACATTAGAGAAAATGAAGGTGAAAGTAATGGGTAAAGAGAAGATCATCGGAATTGACCTCGGAACATCCAACAGTGAAGCAGCAGTGATGCTTGGTGGCAAACCGACCATCATTCCTTCAGCGGAAGGAGCAACGGTCGCCGGAAAGATGTTCCCCTCCTATGTGGCATTTACACCTGACGGGCAGCTCCTCGTTGGAGAACCCGCACGGAGACAGGCAGTGAGTAATCCGGAAGGAACGGTCACTGCTGCAAAGCGGAAAATGGGTACAGATCACAGTTACCGGATTTACGGAAAGGAATACACGCCACAACAGATCTCTGCTTTCCTCCTGCAGAAAATTAAGCGGGATGCAGAAGCCTTCCTCGGGGAACCAATAAACAAAGCAGTTATCACCGTTCCTGCCTATTTCAATGACAACCAGAGGACCGCAACAAAGGATGCCGGAAAAATTGCGGGTCTTGATGTGGTCAGGCTCGTCAATGAACCTACGGCTGCTTCAATGGCATATGGTCTGGACCGGAGCGGGGAATACAAGATACTGGTCTTTGACCTTGGTGGGGGCACTCTTGATGTAACCATCATGGAATTCGGCGGAGGAACGTTTACCGTCCTTGCGACATCCGGTGACACACAGCTGGGTGGAACTGACATGGACAACGCGATTTATGAATGGATTGCAGCCGAGTTCAAAAAACTTGAGGGTATCGATATAAGGAACGACAAAATGGCGATCAACCGGGTAAAAGAAGCTGCTGAAAAGGCCAAGATCGAATTATCGACGGTCATTGAAACCGAGATAAATCTACCCTATGTTTCCGCCACCCAGGCCGGTCCCAAACATCTCTCCATGAAACTGAGCCGGGCAAAACTTGAACAGCTGGTCGAACCGATCATCAAGCGCTGCATCCATCCATTTGAACAGGCATTAAAGGATGCCAGCCTGACCAAAAATGATATCCAGAAAGTAATTCTTGTCGGTGGACCAACCCGGATGCCCATAGTCCAGAAATTTATCGAGGATCATGTCGGGAAAAAGGTGGAGCGGGGGATCGACCCGATGGAATGCGTAGCCATAGGCGCGGCAATCCAGGGCGCAATTCTGGGTGGCGAGATCACGGATATGGTACTCCTTGATGTGACACCCCTCACTCTGGGCATTGAGACGCTCGGAGGGGTGAGGACCCATCTGATTGAAAGGAACACGACAATTCCTACGAAAAAAAGCCAGATATTCTCGACTGCAGCGGATTACCAGACTTCAGTTACTATTCATGTGCTCCAGGGTGAACGTCCGATGGCAAGCGATAATGTCAGCCTTGGGCAGTTCAATCTCGTCGGAATCCCTCCGGCTCCCCGGGGTGTCCCCCAGATTGAGGTCGCATTCGATATCGATGCATCCGGCATCCTGAATGTTTCAGCAAAGGATCTGGGGACCGGAAAAGAGCAGAAGATGACCATTACTGCATCGACTAAACTTGCAGATAGTGATGTCAAGAAAATGGTCAATGAAGCAAAACAGTTTGAAGAAGAAGATAAAAAACGAAAAGAAGAAGTTGAAGTCCGGAACACCGCTGATTCTTTAATATATATGGCGGAAAAGACAAAATCCGACCTTGCTGGAAAACTGAGCCCGGAACTGGTCGAAAAGGTGAATACAGCAATAGTTACAGTCAAGGCCGCACTGGAAGGAAAGGACAGTGCGAGGATCAGGGCCGAGACAGAAAAACTCCAAAAGGTTCTTGGAGAAGCCGCCTCGGCCGCGTACCAGCAGACCGCCCGGCGACAGGCAGAGGAACAGGCAGGACCCCAGGCCGGTCCGGCTGGCAACTCCGGTACAGAGGCTGGTGGTAAAAGCGGTGACAATGTCGTGGATGCCGACTTCAAGGTTCATGATGAGAAATAACTGATTCGTGTGCCGATGGAAAAAAAAGACTACTACGAGACACTGGGCGTTAAACGGGATGCATCGCAGGATGACCTGAAAAAGGCGTTCAGGCAACTGGCAAGAAAATATCATCCGGATCTCAACAAGGGAAGCAAAGAGGCAGAGGAGAAGTTCAAGCAGATCAATGAAGCCTATCAGGTGCTGAGCGATCCGCAGAAAAAGGCAGAATACGACCAGGTAGGACATGCTGCCTTCAGGCCCGGGGACACTTCCGGGTACAAAACCCCCAGTTATGATGATCTCTTCCGGGACTTTGGATTAGGCGATATATTCGATGCATTCTCAGCAGGTTCCGGGAGGGCACGGAGTCGGGCTGGTGCAGACCTCAGGTATGAGATCGAGATCTCCCTCACAGATGCATTCTATGGCACGAAGAACACGGTCGAGGTCCCCCACAGCTATGAGTGCGGGACCTGTCATGGTTCCGGTGCACAACCGGGTTTTATAAAGGATTGTCCCACCTGCAAAGGTACCGGCGAGATAAGACGGGTCCAGAGGAGCGGCCACCAGCAGGTGATGAATATTGCCCAGTGCCCTGAATGTGGCGGCCGAGGAAAGATCATCGGGAAGCCCTGTGAGACCTGCCATGGGAGAGGGACAATCAGGAGAACAAGAAGAATTGAGGTGTCAATTCCTGCTGGAGTTGAAGACGGCCAGTTCTTAAGAATTGCCGGTGAGGGTGAGCCTGGCGAGGATCATGGTCCCCCGGGTGACCTCTATGCCGTTGTCCATATAAAAAAGCATGCCGTCTTTAAGAAGCAGGGGGCGGACCTGTACAGTATAGCCGTTGTCGGACTTGCAACTGCCCTCCTGGGCGGTGAGATCAAGGTCCCTACCATCACCGGAAGTGCGACTCTGAAAATTCCACGCGGATCGCAGAGTCATACCCTCTTCCGCCTCAAAGAGCAGGGAATGCCCTACCTGAATTCCAGCAGCAGGGGGGATCTGCTTGTAAAGGTTATTGTAAAGATTCCTGAAAAACTGACGAAAAAACAGGAGGAACTATTGAAGGAAGCCTTTGTGGGTGAAAAATAGCACAATAATATACGAAAAGGTAAGAATGGATAACAGGGACTTATTGATGACGATTCCGTTTAAATCGGTCTTTCCTGATAGGAAAAAAAGTATAAAATGAGGAGGAACCTCATGGAACTGATTGCAGGCACCAAGAAGTATCAGAACGGGATCCAGGTTTTCTGGATGGAAGAAGAACAGGAATTTCATGATTTTTTCCTGTATGCAGAATTGATAGATATGAAAATTAACGCGCTTGATTTACTACAAAATCCAAAATTTTACAGGATTAATGCAAAAAAGCATGTCATTGAATCATCATTGTAAGTGCCGGAATTGTGTAGGAGTAATATACCTGTATGGACACGGATAAGAATAGTTCACCCGATGATATGAAAACGTCATTGATGAACAAGTACAGGGAAATGTTCATTGATAAACTTACCCCGCAGGACCTGGAAGAACTCCAGATCTATCTCGGGAAACAGTATGACAAAGAACTCGGCTGGAACAGTGAATACAGACAAAAATTTGAATCAAAACTGAAGCAGTATTTTCACGAAGAGGTGCTAAGGCGGGAGATTGCCAGTATCGAAACCCTGCTGGGACTCATACAACGTCAGGATCTGAGAAGATAGACTGCGGAGCGTGCTTTTTTGTTGTCTGCTCTCTTACGAATCCTACACTGCAGTTTATACAGATAATAAATTATTAAAATATCTCAGAATAACAAAGAGCATCTTCCAAATAAGAAACTTCTTTTGCATGTGGATAATTTCTCTTTTTACTTCCTGATAGTTTAATAAGGCGATTTTTTTTAATAAGAGGATTTACAGGCAGGTCCATCTTGTTCGCCGGCACGCAAGATGTTTCAAATTTTGTCACAAAATCTGATTTATGGAAAATATTTGATAAAATTACCTGAATAATACCCTGACGACAAGGGATGGCAGGGCACTCATGTTAATCTCAGAGGTGTTGTCCCTTGCCATGAAGATCCCAAAGAAGTGTTAAAGGGATCTATCCAGTTGTTATCCGGAAGATGGTCAGCCCGCAACGCAGACCACTCATACAATGAAGACGGAGAGGAGGATTTATGGCAAGATGGTATTACAAGTCAATCTTTGATGAGCTTGAAGAGATGAGAAATTACATGGACGCACTATTTCATCAGATGTACGAGACAACCCCGACAGCATTATTACCTTCGGCAGGTGAGCCAGCAACAAAGATGCTGCCGGTACAACAGTCCCGACTCGGCGTCGATGTGGCCGAACATGGCGATGAAGTTATCGTAACAGCAGATCTTATCCCCGGGGTTACCAAAAAAGACATCAGTCTTGACCTGATCAACCCGCAGGCGCTGGAAATTTCCTGGGAACGCAAAGAAGAGAAGAAGGAAGAAAAAGAGGGGTATTACCTGCGTGAACGCAGATTTGGTTCCATGACGAGGATCGTTCCCCTTCCGGTACCGGTTACAGAAGACAAAGCGACGGCGACTGTCAAGAACGGGGTGCTTGAAGTACATCTGAAGAAGACGGCAAAAGAACCCAGAGGAAAAATTGCCATTGAATAATTCCCGGGTGGCAGCATCCGACAGGTTCGCCGGGAACCGCAATTGCCGTCACGAGAGAATGGAAAAAACCATTCCGGTCACAAAAATGAGGATTGGATGTATATGGTAAACAGGGAAGAAATCATTGAACATGAAGAGAAGGTGAAGAACAATGGATAAATTTGAACAGATGATGAAGGATATAAAAGGAATGTCGCCTGCAGAGTTGAACAAGGCAGTGGAAAAATTCAATAGCATGTGCAACTGCCCGAAATGTCCCACCCATAATAAATGTGCAAAGAATGCAAAAGAACTGCTTTTCTGCATAAATGGGAAGAGTTTCATGTGTATTACCGAGGAGAAGGGGTGCATCTGTCCAGCCTGCCCGGTCGCGGCAGAGTGCGGTCTCAAGAACAAATTCTTCTGCATGAAGGGTGCTGAGAAATCCCAGCGTTATGAACATGCGTTATGGGGAACAAAAATGGCCTGATTTTTTCTTCGTTGCTGTATGAATGAAGAAATGAAGAAATGGTGATATGATATGATAATGCTAAAAAAAAGAGATGGACGAAAAGAACTCTTTGTACCTGAAAAAATAGTCGTAAGTGCTATAAAATCCGGAGCACCTCCTGATGTAGCAAGAACGATTGCGCAGGATATCGAGCGAATGGCAAAAGAGGGGATCAGTACCCAGGAAATCAAGACAAAGGTCCTCGCCATGCTCAAATCCAAAAACCCGGAATGGGAGAAAAACTGGCTGGTATATGACACAGCGGTGAAAAAGCGATCAGGTTAGAAAGGAATTATAAGTCTGTAACTGTGTTCAGGAAGATTGTTTCAGGTGAAAGAAATGGATATTACCCAGACCAGAATTCAGGAATTAATCAAAGACTTATCCCATAGGAATGAAGACGTGCGATGGGGAGCTGCATTTACCCTTGTAAGGATAGGATTACCAGCAGTAGACCAACTCATTCCTGCTCTTGATGACAAGGACAGTGTTGTCCGCCTCCGGGCTGCATGGGCACTCGGCCAGATCGGTGACCAGCGTGCTGTAAATCGTCTGGTCTATACGCTTCGCGATGGTGACTGGGCAGTACGGATGAGGGCGGCAGAAGCTCTTGGTAAACTCCGGGCACATAAAGCAACAGACGCACTTTTACTCACGCTGAGAGATGAGAAACCTGACGTGAGAAGACATGCACTGGCCGCACTCACCCGGATAGCGGATCCCGGTTCTGCTGATCGTCTTGGTGATTCGCTTAAAGATCCTGACTGGCGGGTGAGGATGGGAGCAACCCTTGCACTTTCTGCCATTGGGGACCAGAAGAGCCTGGGGTATATTGAAGTTGCTACCCGCGATGAAAATGAATTTGTCCGGAAAATTGCAGAGGCAGTCCTGAGAAAAAGAGAAGGGGAACATCCCTCAAAGTAAATTTTTAATGAATAATGCGTAATCCTCTCTCTAAAAAAACACCGTGTTGTTTCACTATTTGTTTCAAAATCTGAGTTATGGGCAATAATCTATAAAACTTCATTTTCAATACCCTAGCCATCAGATGAAAATCCTGTCCTGTATACGGGCAGGAAGTCTAAAAAGGAGGTACTGATGTATGGAACCAATCAAGTTGTACTCGCTATCAAAATTACCCTATGAATATGCCGCCTTAGCGCCGTATATTTCAGAAGAACAACTGAAACTGCACCACCTGAAACATCACCAGGGATATGTCACGGGTGCAAATGCAGTTCTTGAGAAACTGGACAAGGCCCGGAAGGACAATGCGGACCTTGATTTAAAAGCGACCCTTAAGGAACTATCATTCCATATCGGGGGTTTCAGACTCCACAACCGGTTCTGGGAGAATCTTGCACCAGCAGGAAAGGGAGGTGGCGGAGCACCAAAAGGGGCACTGGCACAAGCAATCGATGGCGAATTTGGAAAATTTGAGCGGTTTAAAAAGGAGTTTACCCAGACTGCAACAAGTGTCGAAGGTTCAGGATGGGCTATAGTAACCTACTGTGAAAAAACACAGAGACCTCTGATCATGCAGGTTGAGAAACACAACGTGAACATTATCCCCGGTTTTGCTATTCTCCTTGTGCTCGATGTATGGGAGCATGCATACTATCTGGATTACAAGAATGACCGTGCGAAATTTGTCGAGTCATTCTGGAATATTGTAAACTGGGATATGGTAAGCAGGCGGTTTGATTTGCAGAAAAAATGAGCAGGAACTCCTGTAAAAAGGGTGCCCGGATTAAAATCAGAGTTTCTTTTTCCGGGGTATGCAGGAAACAATACAGTCAGATATATAAAAAGAGGTGAACAATGCCAGAATTTGTCAATCCATTCAGTGGAAAAATCCCAAAATATCAATTAACATCAGAAGAACTTATCCGGGCAATCCGGCTGGACCTTGCTGCGGAGCATGAAGCTGTGCATGCGTATATGGCCCATGCTGATGCGACCGATAATCCTGTTGCAAAGGCAGTTCTCATCGACATTGCCAACGAAGAGCGGGTTCATGCCGGAGAATTTGCCCGACTTTTGGCTCTCCTTACCGGTGATGAGGATGAATTTTTAAAAAAAGGCGCTCTTGAAGTGAATGCTATTTCAGCAAAGATTGCGCAGTCCGTACGGGTAACAACAGATCAGGATATACCTACGGTAGGATCGTTGAAATCAGGGTAAGAGGTGAGTGAGATGGAAAATGTATATCTCGGACGCAAAGAGGCTCCTATCGGAGCTGATACATGGAAACTACTTGACAGTATCATGATTGAAACCGCAAAAAGCCAGCTTGCCGGCCGACGGCTGATTACAATTGATGGGCCGTATGGTTTTGGATTGAAAGTATTACCCCTCATTGACTGTGAGCTTGAAGAAGGAGTTTTTGCAAGCAGTTTTGTTCCTGTTACGATAATAAAATCCGGATTCAGTCTGGGAAAACGTGATCTTGCAGCATTTGAAAAAGATAAACTTGCTTTTGATGGAAACCCTGTCGTGTGTGCGGCAATGGATTGTGCCGCAAAAGAAGACCAGATAATTTTCCAGGGGATTGGAGGGTCTCCGGGATTATTGACCGTTGAAGGAACCAGTTCCCAGACCCTGACGAAATGGGATAAGGTCGGGACAGCAGCAGATCAAATCATAGAAGCTGTGACAAAGCTCGATGATTCCGGGTTCCATGGAGGCAATTGCATGGCTCTTGCCCCCTCGCTGTACAATCTTCTGTTACGCAGGTATCCCCAGGGTGATGGCACTGAGCTTGACCATATCCGCACTATCGTATCGGAAGGTGTTTTCAAAGCCCCGGTCTTAAAAAAAGGTGGAGTCCTTCTCGCTTCAGGCCGCCAGTTCTGCTCTCTTTGTATCGGGCAGGACATGGCTGTCGGTTATAATGGTCCTGCAGGAGACAATCTGGAATTCTATGTAGTGGAGAGTCTGGCGCTCCTCATCAGTGTGCCGGAGGCAATCTGTGTCCTTAAATAGCGTTGAAAATATACATCACCCAGTTGGAGAGAGGCTGTGAAAATGCAGAAAAAAATACAGGAACTCTTAAAAAAATTTGAAGAGGATCATGAAATCTATGTCAGTGCACAGGATGCACAGACATTCTGGATGGTAAATGCAAGGATACCCAGGAAAGAGGAAAGTCATCACCGGTCAAGAAAATATGTTTCAGGACCAAACGAAAAAGGAAATATCCTCATTTTTCCGGACCATGAACGTTCGGATGCTTATGTGACGGAAAACTGGGGGACACTGAAAACCTTTGAAGATTTCGTGCAGAAGGCGCTTGCTTCGATCCTTGAAGATAAAGAAGAATCTGACCAGAAACTGCAGGAGGGATGCGGGACCAGCTGCGATTAGAAATGCCTGTCCCCTGTATATGACTGCGACAAAATTACCTCTGTCCTCAAAAAAAGTGATGAAGATCCTCGGTTCCGGCTGTGCAATGACCCAGAAAGACCTTGTGAAAAAAACGAGCCTTCATCCACGAACTGTTCGTTACGCGTTGAAAAAACTCAAAGAACAGGAACTTCTCATCGAGAAGTTAAAAATGAATGATTTACGCCAGATTATATACCAGATCCGGTCGACCGTGATTCAGGAACCCCCGTTGGCAAAAACCTGAATAATCATTCCGTGAGGGTTCCACTGAATCGTCAAAGGATATCAGGTTAAAGATAAAACTCCTTTTTCGTATAACCTGGCAGTCACAGGTATTGGAGATGGGTAAATGTTGTTTTTGTGTTTCCTTTCCACCTAGAATCAATAACATGCAAATCATTACTTTCTGCATGTAATATCGGACAAGGGTTATATATATTCCTGTAAAATATCCGAGTACACTGATATGGTACAAAAAATTATCATATTTCAATGATGATTTCTCCACTCAATCACTACTATTGTCATATCAGGGAGAACGAACAATTGAGTTGTAATTCGGGAAGAAAAATTCAGGAAAATTGGTGATTTGTATGGCAGATCTTACTTCACGGGATGATGAACGAGCCGCAGAACAAGCCCGGGAAAAAGCCCTTAAAGAAGAAAAGGAGAGGCAGCGGGAGCTCGAACAGGCAAAAGAACAGGCACGAAAGCAGGCAATGGAAGATGAACGCGCCCGGCAAAAACAGAAGGGAGGTACGGGCACGATAAAAATAATCATATATCTCGTTGTGCTTGCAGTGATAGTTGCTGTAGTTGCATGGTTATCGCTGAGCGTAACAGTGACGAATGAGGACCCGGGGGTATCTATGCCATTCACGACCACATATGGCGTCTCGTTCCCCGAAGGTCAGACTATCACCGTCGGGAATACACATATCAACGTACTGTCGTACCAGAACGAATTAATTTCAGATATTGATGGGGACCGGCAAAAACTGGTTATAGGCGAGGACAGGATTATTTCGGAACGACGTGCGGTAATCACCATGCTGGGCGCAATTACGCTGCTTGATACCCATTTCCAGATCAACCTCAAATACAAAGGTGAGCGCGACAACCGGGCATACTTTGATATGGCGGTCCATACCTCGCAGCAGGTACCGGACATCCTCCTCAGACAGCTGCTTCCAGCTGAAATAGATGCAAGGCCGGTTTGATGTACGGAATATCAGTGCATCACGAAATGCGGGAAATTGCAGATATATGAAAAAAATTTATTTTTTATAATCGCCTGTATACTAACGCGCGTTATTATACTCTTTTTTGCGAGTGCACGACATCATCACCAGAAGTCCAGATACTGACGCCCGTTGCAGCAAATGAGACGACCTTTATTTCAGCACCATTGCTTAGCCATTACCCAATGAAGTGGCTTTGAATGAATACGCAAATTTCGGGAGCAGGGATCAACAAGGGCAGGCAACAGTCTACAACTTTAAACCGAACTACTACACCTTCATGGAAGAATTTCGGCAAGCAGGTGGATGCATCCCGGCTGCTCGCACTTAAGCGGGGCTGTACAAAGGAAAAACCAAAAGAAGGAAATACCTTCCTGGTTTTTTTCCCGCGGACAACTTTTTATGATCCCATGTATCTTTTAACAAAAACTCCTCTTCTTTATCATTGAATCGGGTGAACGATAATTCACTGGAGAAAACGTTTTTTTTGTATCACAGTAAGGAGTCTTTTGACAAACAATTCCCAAAAATAGTATTATTGGATTCTGTTTGCGACAATCTGTGCATAATTTTTTGCATTATTTATTGTGGTATCAAACTGATATTCATAACGTGTGTCTTCAATGGTAACAACAATATTTTCTTTTCGGAAAATTACCACAACATAATCTACATCAATAAACCCGAACCCTTCATTACCAAGATTTAATGTCTCAATATCAAAACCCGAAGCTTGTGCCCTCAGTGAGGTAAATTGTTGTCTCGAAGCATCGGTCGAACCGTATCTTGCAATATTCAGCTCCACCAGCGCCGGGCTTTCCTCAGACATTTTTTCAAATTGAGCTGAATATGCATTCCCGGTATCACTGCCGCCCCTGCTAATCCATCCCTGGGGAAGGTCATTGATTGTTAATGCCATTGAACTCAAGTCCTGTGATATAAGGAGATCATTATCTGATGGCAGATTATTTCCGACATTACCCCCGGTAATTACGGAATTGCCGGATCCTGACAGAGAAATCCCGGCCCATGCCAGAATTATCACTCCCGCAATTACGAATAATATAATAAACGGGTTTACTTTCGGTATTTTCATTTTTGGTTTTATTGGAATAATTGGTTTTTTAATCACCTCTGGCTCGTCTCTCTCAATTTTCGTGGTTTGTGTATTCTGATAGATCCCGGGTATAATTACAGGTTTATTTCCCAATTGTTTTAATGAGGATTTTTCTAAAGAATGTGTGCTGGACTCTGTAGCATGAATATATGCCCCACACTTTTTGCAGTAATACCTGTTTTCATCAAAAACCGGCTCTTTACAGTGCGGGCATATTTTTACCGGTCTGGCTGGCTTGACCAAAACCGTTTTTTGAAAAAGAGGAGAGTTGCATTGAGCACAAACCCTGGAATTTTTATCGGTTATTTCTGCATTACATATTGGACAAACCTCACCCTTTTTTTCCGGTATGCTTACAGGCAACTGTGTTCCGCATTTATTGCAGAATAATGATTGTTCATCAACTGCCTGAGTCCCGCATTTTGAACAACGTTTTATCATAAAATTTCCCTCCCCGCTTTTTTTAATAGCAGAATTATCTAAGCCATAATATTCTTACAAGAAGGCAGACTCCATGCTTTTTGTTTTGTCCTGGAATTACCCTATCACACGGATATTGTTTTTCTGCGTGCAATGTAATCCTCCCGGCATTTGGACGTACCCGGGGGCACTTCCATTTCATGTCATCAGCCTGAATAAGCGGCTGATATGCGGGCTTCTTAATTATGGTATGATGAACTAGAATTCCTTTGTGGCAGGACAGGCAATTTCTGCCGGGCTGATTATATAAACCAGCTTTCTCAGACAAAAAGCATTGTAATAAAAAGGGCTAACTTTAAAAAAAGCAATAATTTATTCTCAGCACTTTCGCGTGCTGTCCTCGAGATCATGAATCCAGCTGGCAACAGCTCTGAGAACAGTCATGGTTTTTTCCGTTTTATGGAGGTTTCCGCTCTGGGTATACACCCCGTCATTATCCTGTGAGATCAATTCGTTGATCACCCATACCCCAAATGGATCGGTTGTCACTGATATGCCATAGGAAAAGCCTTTACAATTGATAAAAACTTCACCGGATTCATAGTCAATGTCAATTTTCAGATCGCGGTCTTCTTTCTGTACCATATCTTTCAGATACACCGAAAGATCGTAAGTCGTCAGGATCTTTTCAACATCTTCTGGATGTAACATAACCAACCATTCCGTAAAGCCTCCTTTGACGGGATTTGAGATAAACCTTCCCCGTATCATCACGGTGCCTGTATATTCCGGAACATCTGCCTGCTTCATACATGACCGAAAACAGGATCGCTTATGGATTTACCTGTCATGAATCAAGATCAGGTTTTTCCCGGTTTTTTTATCTTTTTTGAGGGTTTGATAGGACCCGGGGGGTTGGAATGGGCTGGAAGCTCATCACCATGGGGGTGGGAATGAGCGTCATGCCTAGGTGGAAGTTTGGATTTTTTTTGCGGATGGTGGGGCGGGTGAGGATGCGGGTGATCCATAGGGTGATGCCGGTCTTCTTCCTGGTGACGCTCTGTGTCCTGGCTGGGTTGTGACGTGAGATGGGACAGGGGATTACGGGGATGCGGTTTTGGCATGTGTCTGGGGGGCATAGTCATTACTCCTGTTGCCATACGATAAAATAGTATCTGGGCCGACGGGAAAGCATAGAATTTAATCGGTCGGGACGGTTTATTTTATAAAAACCCCACGATAGTATGCGAGCCGGTTTGCATACGGGCGGACAGTATCAACAAGCAGGGACTGCTCCTGTTCTTCCATAGTCACATGCTCTTTACCGATCCGGGCAAGAAGCCGTGCTTCATCGGTTGTTGAACATCCGACAATCACCAGATTCACATCCTGTGAAAGAGCAAAACGGATCAGATTCTCCGGAGACAGCCCAGTTTCAGGAAGGATATAATTTCCTGCCCCCAGCGTCTTCATCCCTATCACCCCGATGCCCCGTTCCCGTGCCGCCGGAATAACACGGTCTAAAAATCCGCCTATGGCTGATTCAACGGGATTGACCGGAAGGAGTACAGAATCGATATCCCAGTGAGTGACTGCATGGAGCAGGACTGCCGGGTTATGATGCCCGGTCACACCA
>JAJRBZ010000099.1 GCA_028679185.1 Methanoregula sp.
TCGACATCAATCGTTGTGCGGGTAGAGATGTTCGTTTTCGAGTGCAAGAATTCCTTGATAATCCTTAATACCGTTGAAAAAAAGTCATGATCTTTTTATTCTTTTAGGCCCATTTTCCGATAATGATCTGATCAGTGCTACCGCCATACCTGAAGGACTTATCGACAATGCCATCGAGGTTGTAATCAAAATACCAGTACCCGGTTGATGGCCGGAAGATCGCTATCCCGTCTTGGGTCCCCTGCCAGTTTCCTTTGATGATCTGGTCGTCACTTCCCCCATACATGAAGGATTTATCGACAACACCGTCGAGGTTGTAATCAAAGTACCAGTACCCGGTTGATGGCCGGAAGATCGCTATCCCGTCTTGGGTTCCATTCCATTTTCCGACTATTATCCGGTCAGTACTGCCACCGTACCTGAAGGAGTTATTGATAATTCCATCGTTATTGTAATCGAAATACCAGTACCCGGTTGATGGCCGGAAGATTGCTATCCCGTCTTGGGTCCCCTGCCATTTTCCTTTGATGATCTGGTCGCCACTTCCCCCGTACCTGAAGGAGTTATTGATAATTCCATCGTTATTGTAATCGAAATACCAGTACCCGGTTGACGGGCGGAAGATCGCTATCCCGTCAGCTCCTGTTCCCTTCCAGTCTCCCCTGATAATCTGGTCGCCAATACCACCGTATCTGTAGGAGTTATCAATTACACCCTTGAGGTTATAATCGAAATACCAGTAGCCAGTTGAAGGACGGAAGATCGCTATCCCTTCATTCCCGCCAATTACACTGATATATTTTGTCTTTGTCGTGGTATTGGAACGTCCGAGACTGCTCGCAGTTAAAGACACTGTATATTTACCACCGCTCAGGTACGTGTGGACTGGATTCTGCTCGGTTGCATTGGTAACATTCCCATCGCCAAACGACCAGTTCCATGCTGTTGGCGTACCTGTGGAGTTGTCGGTGAATTCAACGGTAAGTGGCGCATGGCCAGATGTTACGTTTGCAGAAAATGCAGCTGTAGGGGGGGTGAATATCGTGAATGCTTTAATGCATATATTTTCCGTTGAATCTATTTCCGTTATATCCGACCAGGTTTGTCCGCCATCATCACTATAGTAACTTTCACCTGTATGGGCAGTAGCCTGAGATGAATAACCACCCACAGCATATTCTACAGGAAGAGGGAAGAGGGTATTATGCGTTGTCAGATTCATGACGACTGAAAATGTATCGTTATCCTGAAGAGTTACTCCGGGACTGATTACTTTCGTATAATATCCCGGAGGACCCGAAATTATCCCTTCCTGCCTGTATAAATAACCTGTCGTATTGACCGGCCCGTCATCCGGATTTTTATAAATATAGAGTTCATACGAGGTATTTGTATCGACTGCGTAGAAACTTACAGCAGAGAGTGTTTCTGATGAATTGCTCGTGAAAACATTAGCACCCCATTGGGTATGATTTATCCCACCGAAACTATTCACCCACCCTAATGGATCATACTGATAAATTGTGTCATAATTCTGGGCACTTTCTGCGGTAAATACAGCATTATACTTTCCGATCTTTGGATCGCAATAGGAGAGATAGAAATACCCCTGTTCTCCAAAATCCGTTCCCCAGCTGTTTTTAATAATAAAGGCACCATTTGTGGGCGGGACTATTGTGAAGTTGAACCTGCTGTAATCGTCATCCCATCCGACAATTCCCACGGCATGATTCGAATCGGCAAAATAAGGATAATAGTATGCAGCATTTGTACTATTATAAAAAGAGCTGAAATATTCCATATACATCGTTGTATAAACAACACCGTACGTTGTCAGCGCTGATTTTATATTGTTGTTATCGGTCGAATTCGCCCGGTTTGGCAGAAACATGACATTCTGGACATGTTTTATAGCTGGAATATCTGTTGGCGAGGTTATAGAAGTGTCATCATAGGGATCATCTGCCTCACTGATAGGACCTGTCCAGCGGGTAAGATATGCAGTTGACATGAGAGAGTTCCCTGCACCAGAGGCGATCCGGTCAAAACCTTCCGGATATGCACTGGAAAGAAGATTTTTCATATTATTTTCTGAAAAGTCCCATGATTCCTCTGGACGGAGGTAGGATTCAAGGGACGCATACGTCGCAAATGCCCAGCAACTTCCGGCTCCACCCTGATCTCTTACCGGAGTCACTTTTTCAAGCGTCCGAAGATCAAAAAACGTTGGGTACTGTCCACCAGTAATTGGGAAAAAATCCGATACCGGATCGGACCGGATATATTCCGTAACATCCTGCCCTTTTGTATAGGAGAGGTTTGATGTTGGAGGAATAAACCCGAGGCCATGTTGCCCGTTTTCAAAAACCAGTAAGGATTTTTGAAGAACCGCATCATTTTTTCCGGGGATATTATTTTTATACGCAATAAAATCCGGGTTTAAAGGAGCAAGACGGTGGTTATAGTTAGTGACAGGCGAAACAGAAGATTTTGTGATTGGTGATAAGGTGATATTCGGAACAGGTATAGTATCCTGGTGAATTTCCAGAGAAGGAGTCCGGGTTGAATCAGTGATTGGGATTGCGGGAATATTTTCCAATGGCGATGAACTAATATTCTGGGGAATAGTGAGTGTATCGTTTATACCAGAAGCACAGACAAAAGTGGTGAGTAAATAAAAACAAATAACCGAAATCAGAATTGACTTGATAATCCCCGTTGATAATATCATGATTCTTTATTGATTTAGACAATAATTAAGTTCACTCAAATTCCCGTTACGAAAAAGTAAATCTGATCTTCTGCTGTTTTTGGATGAATAACAAAAAATCACGATCTCATGATCCCGGAACCCGTACTAAATCCGCTGGTGTGATATTTTGGGGGGGCAAAAAAAGTTAAAAAGTATATTTTTTGATATCAGCTGTTCAGGCCCACGTTCCGGCAATAATCCGGTCGGTACTGCCACCGTACCGGAAGGACTTGTCGACTGCTCCATCGAGGTTGTTGTCGAAATACCAGTACCCGGTTGATGGCCGGAAGATCGCGATCCCGTCTTTCCCGTCACCGTTCCAGTCTCCTTTGATGATCTGGTCGGTACTGCCACCGAACCGGAAGGACTTGTCGACTGTTCCATCGAGGTTATAGTCGAAATACCAGTACCCGGTTGAAGGCCGGAAGATCGCTATCCCGTCCTGCATGGTGCTGTTCCATTTTCCAACAATAATCCGGTCGGTACTGCCGCCATACCGGAAGGACTTGTCGACTGCTCCATCGAGGTTGTTGTCGAAATACCAGTACCCAGTTGATGGCCGGAAGATCGCTATGCCGTCATTCCCGTCACCGTTCCAGTCTCCTTTGATGATCTGGTCAGTACTGCCACCGTACCGGAAGGATTTATTAACCGTTCCATCGAGGTTATAGTCGAAATACCAGTACCCGGTTGATGGCCGGAAGATCGCGATCCCGTCCTGGGTTCCCTGCCAGTTTCCAACTATAATCCGGTCTGTACTGCCACCGTATCTGAAGGACTTGTCAACTACCCCATCGAGGTTGTTGTCGAAATACCAGTACCCGGTTGATGGCCGGAAGATCGCGATCCCGTCTTTCCCGTCACCGTTCCAGTCTCCTTTGATGATCTGGTCTGTACTGCCTCCGAACCGGAAGGATTTATTAACCGTTCCATCGAGGTTGTGGTCGAAATACCAGTACCCGGTAGAGTTACGGAAGATCGCTATGCCATCATTCCCGGCCGAAGTCGCGGGACTCACGGTAATAAAGTCAGTCTTTACTTCAGAGTCGCTCCCCGCAGTATTTGTAACCGTCAGGTTGACCGTGTAGGTTCCGGCAGTGGAATATTCATGGGATGGATTCTCAGCGGTGCTGTCAATTACTCCATCGTTGGTAAAGTCCCACGCATAGGTCAACGGAAGGGTACCGGTTGACTGGTCAGTGAACGTGACAGTGAGAGGCGCAGTTCCAGAGCGCGGTGTTGCGTTCGTGAATGCTGCCGTGGGAGGCGTTGGGGCAATCGTGACGTTCCCGATTGCATACATTTTTAGGTTCATGCCGAAATTTGCCCCTGAATCAGTCCACCCCCCGCCACCGATATAGACGATACCGTTCCATACCGCGGGACTCGAGTAAATATAGCCGTCGGTAGTGTAGTTCCAGATTTTCGTACCATTTGTAGCGATTGCGAGCACATCGGAAGTATAACTCCCTACATAGACAACACCGTTTGCTACTGCCGGGCTTGAATAAACAGAGGCATTATCTCCATTGCTTGGGCTTGGACCCCATCCTGTGGCTGTATTGTAAGGCCAGTCTTCTGTTATATCGGTTCCATCTACCACATCAAGGGCATATAACCCGCCGTCTGAGCTCCCTATGTAGACAACACCATCAGCAACCGCCGGACTTGATTCAATAAGGTTGCTACTGAGGTGCCGCAACCAATTAAGCTCACCGCTATCGGCGTAGATTGCATACACATTGTGGTCGTAACTCCCGAAATAGACAACACCATCAGCAACTGCCGGACTTGATTTAATAGGGCCTCCGGTGGTGTAGTTCCAGAGTTCAACTCCGTCCGTAGCGTTAAAAGCATACAACTTGTTGTCTTCGCTCCCCACAAAGACACGACCGTCTGAAACTGCGGGACTTGAGTGCATCGCATTAGAAACCATTGGAGTCGTGTTCGTGGTGTTAGACCATTCTAAAACACCACTTCCTTCGTGAAGGGCATATACCATGCCGTTGTCACAAGCGATATACACAAAACCGTCCGCAACCGCAGGACTTGTGCGGATTATGGCTGAAGTTGTGTAAGACCAGTCCTCATCACCCGCTAACGTGAGGGCATACACCTTACGGTCGTAGCTCCCGAAAATGACACGCTCGTTTACGACTGCTGCGCTTGAATCAATATCGCCCCCGCCATAGAAATCCCAGAGGGAAGCACCCGTCGTCGCATTGAAGGCACGCATATAGTTGTCGTTGCTCCCGATATAGACGACACCATCAGCAACAGCAGGAGTCCCATAAACCGCGTCCCCCGTGAGATTACTCCATTTCAGGACTTCATTAGGTCTCGTCCCCCCATCGTCATATATCCCGGAATGCGAGGAATCATTCCGGAACATCATCGCATTGACCCCAATGGGAAGGATCATGATCAGCAATACCGGAATTATCAGGAGGCGCCATGTGCCACCCCAAATGCCGGGCGGTAAGGACCGCCTCTTTGAATTATTTGAACGTACAGTCATGCTTTTATCATCCTGATTATCATCGCTAAGCCTAGAACTCATTGATTTTGACTCCACTATAGCATAATTTCGCTGCAATGAAGATTATTGGAATATATTTTATTGAATTAATTTAAGCATTCCGGTATCTTATACCATTGAAATTATTCAGGAAGATACCCATTTCATCATAAAGAGAAGAATGGATTCCGGTATGCCGGGGGAGTCTCTCCCACTCCGGTATTATCTGTCCGATAAGGGTGATATTATTGGATTAGACAGCATTTTTCTGATGCACAATCTTCTTCTAGATTGAAATTCACCAGTGTTATAACAGAGGTACCCATTCAATGCACCGTTATTCGTTGTCCTGCAGCGCAGAGGCAGGCGATCTCGAGCCATTTGTCCTTGCAGTCCACGAAATGATCCACCGGCTGCCAGTGACCGCAAAGTCAGCGGAAAAAGACGGCATACGTGTCGAAGACGGGAGAGTTATCGACAGGCATTATACCGGCCCTGTACTCCTTGAAGCAATAGCAAAAAATATAACGATAAAAACCACTCCTTCATCCGGGACTTACAAGGGCGTTCCCGTGACCGTCAGTCCGATCAGAGACAGTGAAGGAAATGCTATCGGGGCCATTGGTATAGTTGATATCACAGGAATTTTTGATCTTGCCACCCTTATGGAACACCAGTCCGAAATAATCAGACAGGTATGTGGCAAAGACCCCTGTCCCCTGCCGTCAGAACAAAGCGGATCAAGGAGGTGAATCTTTTGCCGGATTCTGCATTCAAAGTACTTGAAATCCTCGAACGGGCAGAAGCTCCTATTTCAGGAGAAACGATCAGCAACGAACTGGGAATTTCCAGATCAGCGGTCTGGAAGCATATTAAAGATCTCCGTGCGATGGGCTATGACATCCTCTCTTCACAAAAAGAGGGGTATAAACTAACCCGGACAAGCGATAAGCTTCTCCCCTACGAAGTGCATAAAAAACTAAAAACGCAATTCATCGGCAAAAATATTCGATATCTCGATAACACTCCCTCTACCATCTGGGTGGGTAAGCAAATGTGCTCGGAAGGAGATGTCGGGAAATTGCACGGCATGGTTATTATTGCCGAGGAACAGACCGGGGGCGTGGGGAGAATGGGCAGAGCATGGGTCTCTCCCATTGGTGGGATCTGGATCACGGTTGTTCTTAAACCCCGTGTACCCATCGATCATGTCTTCATGATTACGATGGCAGGATCTATTGCAGTTGCCCGTGCAATCCGCAAGGAATTCGATATCGGTGCCCTGATCAAATGGCCAAACGATATCTTTATCGGTAACAAGAAAGTAGCCGGACTCCTTCTTGAACTGGCAGCCGAAGCAGATATGGTTCACTATTGCCTGTTGGGTATTGGCATCGATGTAAATGTAACGCTCAGCCAATTTTCACCGGCTTTACAAAAAGACATCACATCTATCAGCGCGGAAGTAGGACATGAAGTAGACCGCGCTTCATTCCTCGCACGAATTCTCAAGGAGTTCGAAAGCCACTATCTTCTGTTAGAGAGTGGTGAATACGAAACAATCATCAGGGAATGGAAAAGTCTTTCCTGTACACTCGAAAACCGGGTGCAGATAAGGACCCTCAAGAACAGCTTTGAAGGGGAGGCTATTGATATCGATGAGTTCGGTGCCCTTATAATCAGGAAAGATAACGGTAAGATAGAACGGGTTATTGCTGGTGACTGTTATCACCAGTAAGTGAAAGGTACTTTTTTATCGTCAACCATTCAATTTTTTATGGTTGACGATGTTCGGTGATCTGCATAAATCAAGAGTTGCTGCGCACACTGCTGCTTTTATCGGACTTATCAGTCTCGGGGCCTGGGTGTCAATACCATTCATTCCCGTACCTCTGACACTTCAGACTCTCTTTGTACTGCTGGCCGGTGCTGTAATGAAGAGATACGCCATCATTCCGGTATCACTGTATATAGTTCTTGGTGCACTGGGCCTACCGGTATTTCACACAGGAGTGACCGGGTTCGGTATTCTTCTGGGACCAACAGGAGGTTACCTTATTGGATTTACCTGTGCAGCATTCGTTGTCGGACATGCCTATGAACACGAATCTGCAGCTATCCGGATTGCAGGCCTTTTTGCCGGCACTGGTATCATTTACGTCTTTGGAGTGGCATGGTTGATGTATTCCCTTGGCAAAGGACTTGTCCCCGCAGTGGTAAGTGGAGTGCTTCCCTTCATACCGGGTGATTTGATTAAACTATATACTACATACATGATTGCGAAACGACTCCCATGATTACGATTGAATCACTTCAATACAGAAATCTAGCAATTGACGCGCTTACCATCAAACCGGGTATTACAACGATCATCGGGGCAAATGGCAGTGGTAAAACTACTTTTCTCAAGCTTTGCGCCGGAATTGCAGTGCCAGACTCCGGTACTATCCTGATTGATAATGTTTCACCGAGAGAAACTGAGATTGGCTGGGTCAATGAGTTTCCTGACCGGAATATTCTTTTTGTAAACGTAATTGATGAAATTGCATCTCCGCTACGTTTCCGGCATGTTTCCTGCGATAAAATTGATCAAATGGTTAAAGTGTCTGCAGATGCTTTGGGTATCTCATATCTCCTCAACAGAAAGATACATGAGTTGTCGGGGGGTGAAAAGGTGCTCGTTTCACTTGCTGCTGCACTTGTTCACCGCCCGATGATGCTGGTTCTGGATGAGTACGATTCACATCTTGATGCCCGCTGGTCTGATATGATTGGACAGGTAATCAGAACTTCAGGAGCTGAATATATTATACGTTGTACACAGCAGATGGACACCGCCATTGACAGCGATTATCTCCTCTTTTTTTATTCAGGCCGGATTTTATATCAAGGTACACCAGAACGGGTATTTTCCTTCCTTAAAGGCACAGCATATTACCCATTTCTCCGGGGGAGCTGCCAGTGAAAATCACATTAAACAAGGCATGTGCAGTCCGCGACCACTGGTCACTTTCTGCATCGGGAACATTCAATGAAGGGGTTCATCTTGTCAGCGGAGATGTGGGGAGCGGGAAATCGACACTGGCTGTAATGATAGCAGGGCTTTTCCCACTTTCAGGAGGACGTATTGACAGAGATGAGATTAAATCCATGGTGCTGTCACCCCAGTTCCCGGAACTTCTCGTTACCGGAATTACAATTGCAGAAGAGTGTGCATCCTGGGGGATCGCATATGAGGAAATTCTCGAAGCACTCGGACTGAAAAGAAAAAGAGAGGAATCACCTCACTCTCTGAGCCGTGGAGAACTCAAGCGGCTGCACCTTGCGTGTGTACTTGCCAAAGACTCTGATCTTCTTATGTTCGATGAACCGTTCAGTTCACTTGACTGCCAGGAAAAAACATCGTTTTGTTCACGAATCGGGAAAAAGGTACACGGTATTACCGTTATCTTTACGCATGAACGAAACATCCTTCCACGGGTTGACAGAATCTGGGAAATTATTGATGGAATTCTGATTGACTGTGGCCGACCTCCGGATGCATT
Source organism: Methanoregula sp. (assembly GCA_028679185.1). Taxonomy (GTDB): domain Archaea; phylum Halobacteriota; class Methanomicrobia; order Methanomicrobiales; family Methanospirillaceae; genus Methanoregula. The sequence goes on from JAJRBZ010000099.1 coordinate 8,816, forward strand.
TTCAAACTGGCACCATATCCCTCCGGCAATAAAAAGACTGACTGAACTCGGATCAAGACCAGAAAACATTTCATTGGATGATCTCCGTGAGGCCGCATGCAGGATCCACGGATAAGAACTGCAATCGCTGCAGTCCTCTCGCTTGCAGCCTTCCTGAGCCTTCAGGGCGCTGCTGCTGTCTTTCTCTGGTGGCTTGTGTTTACACCCGCCATGCAGATTGCAAAAAGGATCAGACGGGTTTTTTCATTAATTCTTATGATAGCATTTTTCAGTCTTGTGCTGGAGATTTATGGAGGCGGGGGGCTTTCCTATTTTACCCGGATGACTGTGATCATAATGATTGGTATGTGGGTCTATAGTGAGCAGAAGTCTGGAGAATTCCTTGGTACCGGAGTCTGGTTATTAGGCAACAGGACAGGATTTGAGATCGGTATGATCGCTGAGATGGGAATGCAATCCCTTTCATCAGTTGCCGCTGACTTTGAACGAATTCAACTGGCTCAGAAGATCAAAGGAATGAAATGGGGAGTACGCAGTCTCATCCCTGCCGGCCTGGTACTTGTGCATGGTGCACTTATAAGGGCAGAGGATACGGCAGAATTGCTGGCAGTCCGTGGATATCATTCAGGAGGGACGATGTGTCCAAAATTTTCTACAAGCCCGATGGATATCATTGCAGGAATCATTGCCATCACAATTTTCCTAGTCACATTGATTCCAGTTAGTGAATTTTTTATACTTTACTGATGAAGGTTTGAGAGGCTTAATGTGATCCTACGATAGCCCTGGGGATCTTCATGCGTACTGCCTCTCAAAAAAAAGTCCTGATAACTGATACAACCCTTCGGGATGCACACCAGTCACTCTACGCTACCCGGCTTCGGACAGAGGATATGCTCCCGCTTGCACGGGAGATCGATAACTGCGGTTTTTTTTCTGTTGAGGCGTGGGGCGGAGCAACCTTTGATACCTGCATACGGTTTTTAAATGACGACCCCTGGAACCGTCTCAAGGATCTCAAGGCTGAACTGAAGCATACCCCGATCCAGATGCTCTTGCGCGGGCAAAACCTCGTTGGTTACCGTCATTATCCTGATGATGTTGTCGATAAATTCGTCACCGCGGCGCACAAAAACGGGGTGGATATCTTCCGGGTATTCGACGCCTTGAACGATATCAGGAACATGAAACGGTCAATGGATCAGGTAAAAAATACTGGAGCCCACCTACAGGGCGCGATATGCTATACAACAAGTCCTGTTCACTCCACACAGACTTTTATTGAGATGGCAAAAGAGCTCTATGCGGATAACTGCGACTCGATCTGCATCAAGGATATGGCAGGGCTTATTATGCCAGTAGCGGCGCGGGAGCTGATCAGTGGTATCAAAAAGGCAGTGGATGTCAAGGTCTGCCTGCACAGCCATTCAACAAGTGGGATTGCCCCAATGAGTTACCAGGCTGCTATAGAAGCAGGTGTTGATATTCTCGATACCGCGATGTCCCCGTTCTCAATGGGTACGTCCCAGCCCCCGACTGAAAGTATTGTTGCTTCTCTCATTGGTACACCTGGAGACACCGGCATCGACCTCCTTAAACTCCGTGCAGTCCGTAATATCTGCATCCAGATCCGGGAGAAATACGCCGGCCTGATCAACCCGATCTCTGAGCGGGTGGACAGCGATGTGCTCATCTACCAGTTGCCGGGAGGGATGATCTCCAATACCGTTTCCCAGCTTCAGGAACAGGATGCTCTTAACCGGTGGGACGAAGTTCTCGCAGAGATTCCCCGGGTAAGAGAGGATCTCGGATATCCGCCCCTTGTCACCCCCACCAGCCAGATTGTCGGGATCCAGGCAGTGCTCAATGTGCTGGTAAATGGCCAGCGGTACCGGAACGTTACAAAGGAAGTCAAAGACTATGTTCACGGACTCTATGGAAAATCACCTGCACCCGTAAGTCGTGATATTCAAAAGCTAATCATTGGGGATGATCCGGTTATCACTATCCGTCCTGCCGATTTGCTCGAACCTGCGTATGAAAAAATGAAAGAGGAAGCAGAGAAAGCCGGGCTGGTAAAAAAAGAAGAAGATATTCTTACGTATATTCTTTATCCGGCAATAGCCCCTTCATTCCTCAAAAATGAGCGGATATTAGAAGAGATCCCCAAAAAGCAATCGGTGACAAAACCTGCAATCGACATGCCCAGCCAGATGGAAGTAGAGGTGGACGGGGAAATCTTCTCTGTCCGTATTGTTTCAGTCGGGGGAAGCAAAGTCGAAGTAGCCGAAATAATACAACAAAAGATCCCAAGGGGCGAATTTGCCGGTGGCATTAAAAGCAATATGCAGGGAATGGTGCTGAAGGTGCTGGTGAGCCGTGGCGCTTCGGTAAAGAAGGGTGACACCCTACTTGTGCTTGAGGCGATGAAGATGGAGAACCCCATCCATAGCCCGATGGACGGCAGGGTGACCGAGATCTTTGTGGATACCGGCGATGTCGTCCAGAATGGAGATGTCCTTCTGGTGGTGCAATGAAATATTTTGATAAACTCCTGATCGCTAACCGCGGAGAGATTGCTATCCGTGTCATGCGGGCATGCCGGGAACTAGGTATTGAAACGGTGGCGATCTATTCATCTGTTGATAATAACGCACTCCATGTCAAATATGCAGATGAAGCATTTCTTGTCGGGGATGCACATCCTTCAAAAAGTTACCTCAACATTGAGAGAATAGTTGATATCGCTAAAAAGAGTGGTGCGGAAGCGATACATCCCGGTTATGGATTTTTAGCGGAGAACTACCGGTTTGCAAAGATCTGCCAGGATGAAAATGTAATCTTTGTCGGCCCGGGCTGGAAAACGATCAAGGCCATGGGATCGAAGATCGGCAGCAAACAGATGATGAAGGACGCAGGTGTTCCCGTAGTACCCGGTACAGAAGGCGGCGTTAACAACATCGATAATGCAAAAAAGGTTGCCGAAACGATTGGTTACCCTGTAATTATCAAGGCAAGCGCCGGTGGCGGGGGTATTGGAATGCAGATCGTCAATGATGATAAGAGTCTGGAAGAGGCTATCGCTGCTGCCATGCGCATTGCTGAGTCTGCATTCGGTGACGCCACGATCTTAATTGAGAAATATCTGGTAAAGCCACGGCATATCGAGATACAGGTACTGGCAGATGAACACGGCAATGCTGTTCATCTCTATGACCGCGAATGTTCGATCCAGCGCCGTCACCAGAAACTCATCGAAGAGGCTCCTTCACCTGTCATGACGCCAGATTTGCGTGACAGGATGTCGGCATCAGCGCTGAAGGTTGCCGAAGTATCTGGTTATACCAATGCAGGAACTGTTGAATTCCTGTATAGTGATGGTATGTATTATTTCATGGAAATGAACACACGGCTCCAGGTAGAGCATACTATAACTGAGTTTATCACAGGTGTTGATATTGTGAGGCAACAGATCGCGATTGCTGCCGGTGAGTCACTTCCCTTCGACCAGACCGATCTCTCCATACGTGGTCATGCAATCGAATGCCGGATCAATGCCGAAGATCCCCTCAATAACTTTGCCGCTGACCCGGGAAAAATCATACGGTACCGTTCGCCGGGAGGCCCTGGCATACGAGTGGATAGCGGTATCCATATGGGATATACGATCCCCCCCACGTATGATTCAATGATCGCAAAGCTCTGTGCCTGGGACAGTACGAGGTTAGAAGTAATAAAAAGAATGCGCCGCGCCATTTCTGAATACATCATTCTTGGTATCAAAACGACGCTTCCCCTGCATTACGCGATTATGAACAACCAGCAGTTTGTTGAAGGAAATACTCACACGCACTTTTTACAGGAAGAACGTATCCTCGACACGCTCGATCGGTACATACGGGACGAGGATGCCCGGATGCAGACACTTGCCGGATCATTTGGACAGGGAAAAAAAGTTGCAGCAATATCTGCTGCGATGAATATGTACCTGCAATCAAAAAAGGACTGATGTCCGATTAAAACACTTTATCAGAACCTTTAATAGTTTTTGCGGCTTTTTTATTATGCACTTTTGTGCTGCGGTGGCCTAGCTGGTTAGGGCGCCAGACTCATAGGCTTGATGAATGCTTTGTGCGTTCGAAGCTTGAGAGATCTGGAGATCGGGGGATCGTAACCCCCTCGCAGCATCGTACAAGAGATTGTTTTCTTCGCATTTCTCAGATCCGCTCGGAAAATTCATGATTTTCTAATTCCTCTGACGATACGTTTATTTACCGCATCATCAAACAAAATTACGTAAATTGAGGTGTAAAAATGCTGTTGACAAATGTTATTGTAGGATTAATCCAGTTGCTTATTTCCATTATTTTTGCCGTTCTGGCACTGTATATTGGTTTTGCAGTTCTCATTAGAATTAATAAAAACATGGATGAAGAGAAAGAACTAGCAAAAGGGAATGCAGCAGTTGGTATCATTGTGGCGGCAGTCTTTGTGGCGATTGCACTGGTTGTACAATCGGGAGTATCAGGGATTTCTATAGGTATTAATAAGGCAATAAGCGTCGGAATCATATCAGTTGACGGTCTGCTGGCAATCAGTGTTGCTTTTATCCAGCTTATCCTTGGTATTGTGCTTGCTGTCGGGGCAATCTACCTGGCGCTTTTTATCCTTGACAAACTCACAAAAGGTATTGAAGAGTTCGAAGAGATCAAGAAAGGCAATGTCGCTGTTGCGCTGATGATGGGCGGCGTAATTATTGCGGTTGCAGTAATTATCCAGTCCGGTGTAATTGGTATCACTGCAGCACTTATATAAAATCTTTTTTTATTTTTTCGTAGTTATCCAAGAATAAAAAAATCGTGTTATATTCCATACCGGTTTATCGTACGGATCAAGTCTGCAAACCCATCCATCTCCATTTCAAGAACATGTTCGCGAATCATCCCCATACTGGTTTCAGCATCAGCAGTCAGCATTTCCGGACCACGGATTACCTGACGATCGATACCATCTGAAGAGAGCGCGTCCTGTGCTTCTGAATCATGAACAAAAGCCCGACCGGGTATAATCACAACAGGTTCAAGCGCAGACAGATCCAGTTCACGTAAATCATCAATTGTAATCAGGCACGCAATCTCTTTATGTACGGGAACAACCGGAACTTTCGATCCGCATAACGAGAGGACTCTTTCGATAAAGGGTGCCGCGACACTCCCGCTGATCACCGTTGCCCTTCGCTGAATCCGGGGTAATTTGTTTATTAAATCCAATTCGTTCAGGATCGCAAATGGTGAGCCGATATCCGGGTCCCATAGAGGAGTACCAGAAATTTTTAATGCATACCTTTTATTCAAATCTGAAATGATATCCCGGAATGATTCAACAGTCTGAACCGTTTGATTGTTAATGATTGGACCATTTCCCAAAATAAGCCCCTGTTCCGTGGCATTGGCAAACCGCATGAGAATTATTCCTTTGGCACCCCGATCCTGGAGCCATTCGCAGGTTTGTTCAAGCACCGACCCGTCATTGATTCCTGGCAGGATGACAGCAGCGGCATATACATCCATATTTTCGCAAAGTTTCTCAAGGATTGCCAGAGAGACTTCAGGAGTCGGATCGTGCATATATCGTTTACGAAGAGCAGGATCTGATGCAAAAACCGTGAAAGACAATTCAGTCAGTCCATGGTCAATAAGCATGTCAGCAACCAACGGATCGTCCCATCCTTTACCACTCGTGTATCCAATGTGGAGGGGAGCCTCCATACTGCCAAGGAGTTCGATCAATTCATTGAACCGGGGGTAGCAGCTGGGATCACCGCCACCACTGATGGTTATCCGTTCAAGATCTCCGCTTTTCCCTTGCAGATTTGCAAGCGTTTCGTCTGCGATTGTCTTGAGATCCTTAAATCCGCTATACTCTTCCCTGACACCGCGGGTGCAATAATCACACCCTTTTTTGAACGGTAGGCAGTATTTGCACCCAAGTGGCCTGACTCCCCGGACTTTCTTAAAATAACAATATTCACAGAATCCACGGCAATTAATACCGGGGCTCCCTCCAATATCCACGGTAAGTTGTGCCATCCCACAGATTATTCGGTTCTTGTTCCTATAATGTGTTTGGAAATAAACACTGTCTGCGATTGTTACAATACTTCAATTGAAAAACATAACCCCAAACATATCAATCATATAATTGGATGGTTTTTCATAATTCAGGTATCCCGAAAGGTTTTAAAAAAATGCATCATAGCACCATCTTTTTTACTATTAAATTTTTAAATTATATGGCGCCTCAGTGGCTTAGTTGGCAGAGCGGCTGACTTGTAATCAGCAGGTCCCGTGTTCAAATCACGGCTGAGGCTTACTATTTTTTGTTCAATTCATAACGACAAGTATTTGAACACTATGTTACAATCCTAAAGCATGGGCTTTCACAGTCAGGACGACCTGAAATACGGTGAAGCGTCGATAAACAGGGCGCTTGCATCGGGAATGATTACCCAAGATGACGCTGACCTGATTCGGGCATATGCATCCGAGTATCAAGCCACACGGCATGTATCCAACCTCCGCATATTGAAAAGCATCTTTGAGCTCGTGAATTGGCGGCGGTTCATACATGAACCCTATAGAGAGGTCACTATAACCCAGCTCCACAAGGCCCTTAATGAGCTTGGGAGCGCGAATACCAGCAGAGGCAAGCCATTCAAGGCAAATACAAAGCATGACTACGTAAAGGGCTTGAGATGGTTCCTACAATGGATGATAGACGAAGGGCATTCAAAATTATCAAAAGAAAAAGTCGATAAAATCAAGGTACCTCCTGTCGATTCCTGCACAACCACACCTGACTGCATTCTGCAAGAAGACGACATCCTCTCAATGGTGACACAAGCCCGAACCTTCAGAGATAAGGCACTGCTGTTCGTTCTCTATGAATCGGGATGCCGCATAGGTGAACTCGCTCGCATAAAATGGAAGGATGTCGTGTTCAACGATGACAGCACAGTGGGCTTGACGCTCACTGATACCAAAACCCGAAAAACCCGTCACGCTCTGTTAGGTGCCTCGGTTGAATACCTTGCAGGATGGCGCAATAATTACCCTGGCACCCCAGACAATGAAGCCTTTGTTTTCATATCCGCCAATGGCGACCCCATGGAATACCGTGCCATGTCCCAAATTATCAGCAGGACCGCAAAGAAAGCTGGGGTTGAGAAGCGGGTTACACCCCATCTGTTCCGCAAGAGCCGTATCATCAGCCTCATCAAGCAGAACTACCAAGAGAGCGTTATTAAACAGGCTATGTGGGGCAATCTTGGCACGAATATGTTCAAAACTTACGTTGTATTGAGTGAGCAGGACATCGACGCTGAATTCAGGGAGAGGATGGGGATACAGAAAAAGGAAATCAAAGAAGACAAGAAAATGGTACCCCGCCAGTGTAAGTCCTGTTTTGCCATGAACGGACCCCAGAGTAATTTCTGCCACGTATGCGGTAAACCATTGACGGGTGAAGTGCAGAAAAAAGTCACAGATTACCGCGTTCAGGTCCAGAAACTTTTGAGTGAAAACCCTGTTGCAGCAGCTGCACTCGTCGAAGCAATGATGGGACTAACACTAGAAAATAAATGAGAGAATTGATTACTTTTAAGCATTACTCTAATATTTTATGGCAGAATCTAAAGAAAATGGTGCGGAAGTGATGGAAGGTTATTCCGAGGATATCGAAAAGTTTTGTAACGAGGTAATTATGTGGAAAACAGCGGCATGTAAAAGAGATGAGATTTTTAGTCTATTTAGAGAAAATCCGTACTATCTCTTTGGATATCTTTGTTATTCAGTAAGAAAAAATGAAGAGAGACAAAACAACCTCAATTTAGTGCTTCTAGGATTAACTGCTGCGTCTATTTTTACCTCACTTGCCGCTTTAGGAATGACATCCCTACAAGCACAAGCGGAAAATAACCCGAATTCCATTTATATTCAAGCCCTTTTCGTCATAGCGGCCTTTTTCTTTATCTATATGGCAATCAAAATACGCAATAATCCTGTGTGATTCAAAATTTACTCTTTTTACCATACTTATTTATAGTTGAATACACAAGAATACATGGGAATACACCATGTCACGACAATTAAGAATTTCTGATGATGTCCATGAGATGCTTACATTACTTAAACCGCATAACTCGACATCCTACGATGACATCATCCATGATTTGATTTTAGATGTATGTCCCTACCTCCCAAGTGTTCTTGCAAACCTAAAACTCCTCGAACAAACAAACCCCCGAGAGGCAGCTGCAGAGCGGCTCCTATTGCAGAAGGAAATTGTTGAGGAGATAGTAGTCAACCGTATGTTATGACAGAGTGATGCCCAAGAAGAAAGGCAAATAGACAGGCACCTAGATTCGATTCAGACGGATGAACAAAAGGCTAAAGATACACAATTCAGACAGCGGCTTGAACAGATGAGACACGATAGCCGACAAAAGATTTTACTTGAGACCCAGAGCACGAAAAAAAATGCTCGATAATGGTATGTATTGAAGGTCGAACACGCACAGGTTAAACTGACCTGAATCTGCCGATACATAAACGGATATGAAAGCATGCAGCAAGCACTCACACAATACCCCTCACACCATTCCTCAATAGATGTTCTTCCTATCCCCAGAGCAGTCTATAATGCATTTCATCCTTACGACAAGTTGGCAGTCCAGGCTCTTGAGAAGGTCGGGAAGGTCAGAGTTGTTGACGACAACGAATTAAAAACCATTTAGTGATTACCATGTTTTTTCAAAAATTGACTACACAGAGCGGAGCAGAGGCTTACAACCATCCTGCCCAGCGAAGCTCCGACGAGGCGGCTGAGCGACCCATACAGGGTGGGAGGATATCGCTATCAGGTCCTCCCCCTTGGGGGGGACCGCATGCGCCGCAGGCGCATGGGGGCGGGGGGAAGTCTCTAGGCAACTTAAGACTAATTCGGAATGACCCCTCTGAAAACAAATGGGGGATGCAGATTGATTGACCCTTCCCTCCTAGAGGATATCAGAACTGACACGTTCCTGAAATATATGTATAAACGGGTTTTGGACTTTGACCAATATCTTGAGTCAACAAGTACCTGCAGTATCAAGGTAAAAGGGCTGAGATACGACCCTGAAGACCTATCCGATGCACCCGACGCCGTGCAATATGACATCGAATACTTACACCGTTGGACGAAGAAGTATGACCACAGGATGCTATGGAAATTGTATAATCTTGCATGGCATTATAGACTCAATCCCGACCAGACCCCCAATTATACCATGATGATAACCCTCACAGGCTCCCATGCCTCGCCAAGACACCTGCATAAAAACGGCCTCCGCCATATGGCATACCTGGCGAAGTTCCATGATGCACATCGGAAATCAAAAGATCTGATGAGAAAATACCTCAAAACTGGCCGGTATTTGTCGATGCTCTAAGGCCACCCTGAATCGGGATTTGTCCATGCACATGACTTGTATTTCCTTGATGAATCCCCCCAGCAAAAGACCCTTGAGAGCCTAGAACATCACTGGAATAAGACTCTCGGGATGGGCTCA
>JAJRBZ010000016.1 GCA_028679185.1 Methanoregula sp.
CTCAACCTGTCAAATCCACTTTCGCACCGCTCAGACCTGAGCCTTATCCGTCCCGGCGCAGGAGATATCCGGTGCTATGCAGATCGAACTCAGTAAGGGGATAACGCTCCAGCCGGGTACCTTTACCGCAGTAATATCCCCGGTAAAGGTAATGGTCTCTGCACTCAATACCGCCACGGATCTCCAGCGTTTTCTCTTCCTGTACGTGAGCGGCAACTACTCCCGGCTCCTTTCGTCGATCAACCGGTCATCCAGAAACTTTGACGTCCAAAGGGCGTTCACCGCCCACCAGCTCTTCACCATACTTAAGGAGGCGGGTCACACGGTTATCCTTATTGAACATGATCCGACGCTCTTTGAAGGAGCTGAGAGTATGCTTCCCCAGATCGCCGGGATGCTCAAAGAGGCCGGCCGCGAATCGCTCGTGATCCTGTACGCTCCAGCTGTTGACCGCTCATATGCCGTGCTGATGCGCCAGGCTGACCGTATTATCGAAATCGTTCCTGCCGAAGATCCGCAGGGACACACCCTCTGCCGCAGCTCCCGTTCGCATCGTACCGGGGGCACACGGCCTTATGCACAGCAGACGCTGGAGGTGTTGTGATGGGGAGGAGTTTTACAAGCGTACGACAAGGGGTGAAAAGTATTGCAGACCGCTGGGCACGGTCATCACGGGCACTCAGGAAGGAAGACCAGAAGTATGGCGAGAAACTGGTGGAACTGGCAAAAAAACATTCGAGCGAGGCTTTTATCGCCTGTGATGATCCGCTCGAAGCTGCGGTTTTTTCCGTGCTCGTCGAGACGATTAAACGTCAGGAGCAGATCGAATCACAGAGGAGGGATGATGTGGATCCTTGACTCGGCGTACCGGAACGGAGGCGTTGATCTCTGGACAAAGGGCGGGGGCGGCACCGTATTTAAAGTCCATCACGATTACAACCCGTCATTTCTCATCCACTTCCCTGACACTACCGCACATCACGGCATGATCGATGTTCTTGAAGAACGCTATGCCGCAGAAGAGTGCACAATCCGCACCATCTTTTGCGATCTTCCGGGATACTCAGTCTGTGCAGGCCGTGATGTAGCCGAGGCAGTAGAGCAGCAGGCACAGTTTGACGTGCAGCTCTTCAATGTGGATGTACGCAGGGACCAGCGCTTCATGGCAGAGCAGGGGATCTTTTTGTGCGGCAGCGGGACCGATACACGATTCTCACCGGAGTTTTCGCATGATCTGCAGTGTATCGAGATAATAGTCCACGATAATCCGGCACTCTCCGCGCTCTGCTCGGACGTTGAGGTGATTCACGGGTGCACTGAACGGCTGACCGGGCAGACAAAGAACGTGCTTTTTGATCTTTTCCTGCTTGTAGGGTCACTCGACCCTGATGTAATCCTCATGCCGGGTGCCGATACATGGATGCCGAAGATCCGTGCACAGGCACAAAAACACGGACTTGACATGCCCTTTTCACGGAACGGTAAGTACCGGCAGATGGACTCACGTTCGTACTGGAGCTATGGGAGAATGGAACATAAGGAATCCGCGCTCATCCCTGACGGGAGAATCCTGATCGATACGGATCAGTCATTCGTATACCAGGAAGGGGGGCTTGATGGCGTCCTTATGGCAGCACGGCTCTCTGGTCTCTCACCGAATCTGGTATCGCGGTTTACCCCGGGGACTCTCATCAGCAGTTACGAGGTTTATGAAGCTGTGAGAAAGGGGATTGCAGTCCCGTTCCGGAAGAACGACCCGGAGATGATCCGGCATATCACGGTCCTTCAGGCTGCAGACCGGGGCGGCATGATGCTCCAGCCGGTACCAGGGATCTATGAGAATGTTGAGGAGATTGATTTCACCTCCATGTATCCCTCGATCATCGTGCAGTCTAACCTCTCTCCCGAAACCATCGGGCATCCGGATCGTCCGGGTTTTCTTCCCGCAGTACTGGCCCCTCTCCTCGACCTGCGCATAAACACCAAACGGTTGAAAAAGACAGAACCCCGGCTCACCGGTATCGATTCAATCCTGAAGTGGATGCTTGTCACCTGCTTCGGGTATACCGGTTACAAGAATGCAAAGTTCGGGCGGATTGAAGTGCATGAAGGAATCACGAGAAGGTCCCGTGACATTCTGCTCCAGACAAAAGATATCGCGGAGGAGATGGGGTTTTGCATACTGCACGGGATTGTGGATTGTCTCTGGGTGCAGGGATCCCCTGTTGATGCCTTAAAAACACGGGTCGAACATGAGACCGGTCTCTTGTGTGAAACTGACCATTTCGACTGGATTGTGTTTGAACCGCTCAATGACGGGTTCGGTGCGTACAACCGGTACTTCGGCAGGCTTCCACATGGGAAGATGAAAGTCCGTGGGATTGCTGCGCGAAGGCATGACGCACCGGAGATCGTCCGCTCGATGCAGGGCAGGATGCTCAGGATTATGGCACAGGCAAAAAGCATCGCGGAACTGGAAGGTATGGAAGATGAGATCAGGAATGTTTTTTGGGATACCATAAAAAGCCTCCCAGCTGCTGATGTAAAAGCGATGGTAATCAATCGCCGGATCAGCAGGCTTACCTATGCCCACCGCTGTCTTGAGGGGGCTGCAGTACAGGCTTACAGAAAGCGTGGCATTGAAATTGCACCGGGAATGAAGATCGGGTACGTTGTCCGTGATGCACGGAGGTACGCAGTAGACACCAAATGGGACGCTGCAGTTTTTGATCTCTCCTATTACCGGAACCTGCTGGAAAAAGCGTGGAAAGACATAGCGTTTGCATTTCGCACATTCCCTTCACCACATTGCGTGATGCCCAAAAACGCACGTGTCTGCCAGCAAGATTCATTGCCTTGACAAACCCTCTCACGTATAAGGATGGATTAAAAATGCTGTTTTCACCGGGAAGCGATGAGATCTATAAAGAAGCGCTCGCCCTGCATGCGAAACATCGTGGAAAACTGGAGATCCGCTCCAAAGTCCCGATCAGGAACAAACACGATCTGTCCCTTGCATACACGCCCGGAGTGGCTGAAGTGTGCCGGGAAATTGCAAAAGACAGGAATCTTGCCTACAGGTACACGATGAAGGCGAACACGATTGCAATTGTTTCTGATGGTTCAGCTGTCCTCGGCCTGGGAAACATCGGCGGTTATGCAGCAATACCTGTGATGGAAGGAAAGGCAATCCTGTTCAAGGAATTCGCCGGTATTGATGCATTTCCTGTCTGTTTTGAAAATTATGATACTGACTTTACTGATCAGGTCAAGAATATCGCCCCGGTTTTTGGAGGGATCAACCTTGAGGATATCGCTGCACCCAAATGTTTTGAGGTTGAAGATGCCCTGCAGGATATTGGCATTCCTGTGATGCATGATGATCAGCACGGGACAGCAGTGGTAGTTCTTGCCGCCATCCTCAATGCCTGCAAGGTAATCGGAAAAAAGTATTCTGATCTGAATATTGTAATATGTGGTGCAGGGGCAGCAGGATATGCAATCACCCGTTTGCTCAAATGTATTGGATATGATGCCAATGTCTGCACAACGGTGAACGAAATTATTGTCTGCGATACACAGGGAGCCATATTCCGTGGCCGGGAAGGACTGTACAAAAACAAGTACAAGTTCATCATTGGGGAGGAAACAAACCGGAGTGCTCGTGCACGAACCCTTGCAGAGGCGATGACAGGAGCTGACGTCTTTATTGGTGTATCAGCGCCGGGAATTGTAACAGAAGAGATGGTGCGGTCAATGAACAAAGAGGCAGTTGTGTTTGCAATGGCAAACCCTGTGCCGGAGATATGGCCTGATGCAGCGAAGAACGCAGGTGCTGCAGTCATTGGCACCGGCCGAAGTGATTTCCCTAACCAGATTAATAATGTGCTCGCTTTTCCGGGAATATTCCGGGGGGCACTAGATGCACAGGCCACGCGAATAACGGATGAAATGAAGATCGCCGCGGCACATGCAATTGCAGATTATATAAAAAAACCTCATAGGGAACGAATCCTGCCGAATATTCTCGATAAGAACGTAACGCCTGCAGTAGCAGAAGCTGTTGCAAAGGCTGCGGAGAAGTGCGGCTGCAGCAGGAAAATTTAAAAAATTCCCATCATATATGAATTTCATGCTCGTAGCGTTGTGCGGCCTCTCCGCCATTTATGCAGAAATCATGATACCTGAGTCCGAGATCCGTTGTAACCGGACAGTTCCTGCAGGTACATCCCATGTCTTTGGAAATACAGAGCAGACTTTTTCCGGCGATGCAGTAGAGCAGCTCATTGTTTTCCCGCGCACGGAGGTTGTAGGAAGGACATGCCATACAGATACAAGCCGCCCGCTTTTCATTTGTCAGGAGTTTGCGTTCTTTTGCATTTTTCTCCCAGGACAGGTTCAGCCATTGTTCAAATACGTCCATACAGATCCCTTTTTCGTACTGGTACACTCATCCATAGCCCGTAATGTCATAATTGATTGACGTAGAACTTTTTGCGCATTCTTTCCCGTGAAGGAGCACTTCATCGACCATCTTTTTCAACAATGCCGGGTAGACAGCTCCCACCATCTCCCGAACCGGCTTTCCGTCACAGAAGAATTTGAACGTGGGTGTGCTCCGGATTCCATATCGTTCAGTAGTCCACTGGTTTGTCATGATGTTCAGCCGGGCAAACACCACCTCTTCCCTGAATTCCTGTGCGTAATTCCTGAAGTATGGTTCAATCTGGTGACAGAACACGCATGTCGGGGAATAAAACATTACGGCAACCGGTTTACTGCTCTTTTCGACTGATCGTTCCCAGCTAGTGTCATCAACCTCAAGAAGCACCACCTGTACCAATTGTGATGACGGGGTCGCTGTTGCCTGTTGCAAGGGTGCCGGTGATTTTGGCGGCACAGGATTTACCGGAGAGTCCTTGTTGTCGTCTACCATGAAGCCCCCTTCAAGCAGACATTAGGGGATACTGAAGATATAGTTTGTCCTGCCAGCAGCAGGTTGAATACCGCTCATCGTGGGCATACGGGGAACTCCGGATGGGAACTCCATTCCTGAGAACGGCAGATTCAAGGTTGCGCGGAAACCCTGGGATGCCTGCCTTGTGGTGATGAAATTTTTTTAGCCGCCATCCTGCCCTTTTATTGGGGAGGGAATTCATATCACGATTAAGAAAACGGGAGTGACCAGGCAATGCTGATGCGGATTGGCGGGGAGGACACAGAAGGGGTTACTGAAGCATGGATAGACGTGAAAAATCCGGCAACCGGTGAGTATATTGATCGCGTTCCGGCAGGTACAAAAGAGGATATCTCCTGCGCAGTTGAAGCAGCCGGTGCGGCTTTTGATGCATGGGCAAAAAAGCCCATGCGTGACCGGGGCATGATCCTGTACCATGCTGCCCGGGATGTGAGGGGCCAGTATAAGGACCTCGCGCATCTCCTCACCCGGGAACAGGGTAAACCGATAAGAGAATCATCAGACGAGGTGCGGGGTTTTGCAAACATCCTTGAATTCTATGCAGGTATTTCAGCCCGGCAGGATGGTGAGGCCCTCCGGCTCGGGACTGCAGGGGATTGCATCGTTGTACGCCAGCCTCTCGGTATCTGCGGAGCAATAATTCCATGGAATATGCCGGTGCTTATCATGGGCTGGAAAATAGGTCCCGCCCTGCTTGCGGGGAACACAATGGTGCTGAAACCTGCCTCATCAACACCCCTGACCAACCTCCGGCTTGCGCAGATTCTTGAGCAGGCCGGCCTGTCACCGGGCGTGCTGAATGTGGTAACCGGCACCGGTGAGTCAGCGGGCAGTGCTATCGTACAGCACCCCGCAATACGGAAACTGTCATTTACCGGTGACTGCGCAACAGGCTATAAAATACGGGAGATGGCAGGCGCGTATCTCAAGGATATAACTCTTGAACTCGGTGGTTCCGATCCCATGATTGTCATGCCGGATGCTGATATTGACAAGGCAGTTGAAGGCGCACTCAGGGGCAGGTTTTACAATGCAGGACAGACATGCACTGCAGTAAAACGGCTGTATGTCCATGAAAAAATTTCCACACTCTTCCTGCAGAAATTAAAAAACCGTGTCGATGCCCTGGCCGTAGGAAACGGGCTGGAGTCAAAGATCGATATCGGTCCGATGAACAGTGCAGAACAGCGGGAGAAAATATCACAAGTGGTGCAGGAAACCCGTGATTCGAAGGAGGGTACAGTTCTTACCGGAGGATACAAGATGAAAGGAACGGCATATGAGCAGGGATACTTCTATCGCCCGACACTGGTTACCGATGTGATGCCGGATTCACCGCTTGTAACCCATGAAATCTTTGGCCCGGTACTTCCGGTCATGACTGTTCCTGACCTGAATACAGCCATCCATGAAGCAAATAACACCCGCTACGGGCTGGGAGCTTCGATATGGACAAAAGATCTCGGCACAATAAAAAGAGTATTTGATGATGTGAAAGCCGGTATCATCTGGGTTAACCGTCATCTCACCGTGCCACCGGAAGTGCCATTCGGGGGAATGAATGACGGTGGCATAGGAAGGGAAAACGGCCAGCACGCGCTTCTCAGCTATTCACAGACAAAGACCCTGTTTCTTGGATGGTAACAGGGAAAAAATTATTTTTGTTTTCCCGCCTGTCGCGCGAGTATCAGGACACAAAGAATACCGATTACTCCTGCAATGGGGGCGGGAGACTCTGTCGCTGGAGGCTCGGGTGAAGATATCGCAGCCGGCCTGGTTACAGCCGGTAATATTGTCGTTGTTTTAACTGTTACTGCAGTGGCAGGGGTGGCCGGTAATTTCTCAACAATATTGAATGTAGTGGATCCGGTTACCTCATTTGTCGTACCGGATACTTTCACGATATATTCATCCGGTTTGAATGAGGACGCATCAACATCGAACGACCAGCGGTTAAGTCCATCTGTTCCCGGCTCGACTGTAACTATCCCTGCTGATCCTGAGAATTCGGCACCCTGCACTTTCTGTGAAGGTTTGAATGATGATGAGACGATTTCAATCATCAGGTTATTGCCTGCCGCAAGGTTGGTCGAGCCGGTGATGGTAAACTTGTCACCAGCAACATGATCCCCGACCGGATTAATAAAGGCAGTTGGATTACCGACGATAAAGGACGTGGTGGCAAACGTATCATCGATGTTCTGGCTGTTAATAGCCTGCATAAGAGCGTTGGCACCATCCGGGTTCTGGAGGCTGCCGCCACCAGTAAGCTGGATGATGGAAGTACCTGTTCCAAGCTGCCGGTTGATCACACTGCCTGTCGAACTGTCATAGTAAATATCGAACTCTGCATTCATCATCGGGTGCTGGACAAGAACAAAGTACTGACCTGATGCAAGGGTTTTGGTGTCTGCTGATTTGAGTTCGTACTCGTAGGTGTTATCCGCATTTGTATACACTGTCGTGATCTTCACATAATTGTACCCGATCAGCCAGACCTGTAATCCGGCACCCGGGTGACCTGTTGCAATGCCATGAATAAACACCAGATCCCCGTTTGCGATGGTTGGCGCTGCGGCAAACGAATTTCCGGGAGATAACGTGATAGTTGATACTGGTGGAATGATGAGGATGGCACACAGAAACAGAAGGAATGCAATGTTGCGGATGGAAGATATGACCATACTAATCAGCTGATATATATCCTGAACGCTGATGAAGGTTTAGGGTGGAGCAGAAGTATCCCTCTGCACCTTTTTAAATTCAATGCACTACAATCAAAAGATTGCCTGTTAAAAGTACATGGTTTCCTTTCTGATTTTGATGTGACAGCATTTGATAGTACCATGTCTTTGCAGACACTGCTTCAATTAAGACTTCATACGATTCCGGAGGTGTTTCCGGTTTCATAAAATACCGTTCACAGGTTGTACTTCCTGCAGTAATAATTATTCAGCAGGGACGTGCAATTGTTGATCAAAGAAGGAAAAGAAGCGAGTGGGAGGAGTAAGCCTCCTTCTGTTTTAAGCGGCATTCAGCTATGCGTCACACCTGGACAGATACCGGGCGATCCAATGGTCCTGTTCTGACTTGCACCCGCAGGGGTTCGCCGTTTCACCGAATCCTGTTTGTTAACGCTCAGCGAGGGTTACACATACCGTGTACCCTTGACGGTGTCCCGTCTCGATCGCATCATGACTGAAAACAGGCCGTGTCGTTTCTGTGCCATTGCCGTGACTCTCGCCACCCGTACTTGTGTACGGCTGCGTGCCCGATAGGTGGGAGGACTTTCCTCAGCAGCCACAAAAGGCCACCGTCAGCCGCTCTCTCCCTCTCATGTACTAATTGGAGTTTTCAAAGAGATAAGCACAGCGCTGGTAAAGCTTTTTTTCAGTATGGTATGGCTTGTTCGATAGATTGTTAAATAAGGTGCGCTAAAGACAGTCACAAGCTACGGAGGGATGTGATTGGAGCTGCTCACTACAGATGATGGGGAACTGGCGCTGCGGCTGGCACGCGGTGCCATTGAGTATACGCTCACAAAAAAACCAAAACCTTTTCTTGCTCTTTCACCCGTTTTTAAGGATAAACGCGGGGTTTTTGTCACGCTTACAAAAAAGGGTGAACTTCGCGGGTGCATCGGTTTTCCGTATCCTGTTATGCCTCTTGAAGATGCTATAAAAGATGCTGCAGTCGCGGCTGCTACGGGAGATCCACGGTTTCCACCGGTGCACAGAGACGAACTTGCATCCATCAGGCTCGAAGTGACCGTCCTGACCGTCCCTGTTCCCGTTGAAGGTGAACCTCAAAAACGCTTTGAAAAAATTGAAGTGGGCAGACATGGCCTGATTGTACGGGGCAGGGGGTTGAGCGGCCTCCTCCTTCCGCAGGTAGCCACAGAATATGGATGGGACAGTGAGACATTTCTTGATCACACCTGTAATAAAGCAGGACTCCCTGTACGATGCTGGACGCATGGCAGTACCGAGATCCTTACTTTTGAAGGCCAGATCTTCACAGAACATGCGTAATGGCAACCGTTAAACCTGAAATACCACAATTAGTTAGGGGATGATTACGGGTGCGGAATGGCAATTTCATTTGAGAGTCTGGACAGCGATATCGCAGGACGCTGCGGCAAACTGAAAGTCGGGAAAAAGACGATAAAAACTCCTGCGCTTCTGCCTGTCATCAACCCCCACCTCCAGCTCGTGACACCAAAAGAGATGCAGTCGATGGGAGTCGAGGCGCTGATTACAAACGCCTACATTTTTTCCCAGAGCGGGCAGTACCGGAAAAAGGCCCTTGCTGAAGGACTGCACAGGCTGCTGGATTTCGATGGTGTTATCATGACTGATTCAGGCTCGTTCCAGCTCTCAGTCTACGGGGAGGTCTCCATAACCAATACCGAAACCCTCACATTCCAGCGGGATATTGAAAGCGATATCTGGGTCCCGCTGGACATCCCGACCTCTCCCGATTCTGACCGCAAAACAGCAGAGCGGGAACTCGCAGTTACCATGCAGCGGCTGGCTGAGGCAAAAGAGGTCTTTGGCAGCGATGCACCGCTTGCAGGTCCCGTGCAGGGAGGCAGCTTTATCGATCTGCGTGAACGGGCTGGTCGCGACGTGACTGATCTTGGATTTTCCTTCTGTCCGATTGGGGCAGTCGTTCCTCTTATGGAATCATACCGGTACCAGGATCTTGTCCGCGTGGTATTGGCAGCAAAACAGGCGCTCTCACCTTCTGCATGTGTTCACCTTTTCGGGGCCGGTCACCCGTCAATGCTGGCACTTGCCGTTGCTATGGGATGCGATCTTTTTGATTCTGCGGCATATGCACTCTATGCCAAAGAAGGTCGGTACCTTACAACACATGGAAGTTTCAAAATTGATGAACTGGCTGATCTTCCCTGTGCCTGCACGGTATGCCGGACGCATACGACTGAAGAATTGCGCACTGCACCGGATCGTGAGCGCCTGCTGGCACTCCACAACCTGTACGTGACACTCGCGGAAATTTCCCGGATTCGCCAGGCAGTTTTTGACGGGACTCTCTGGGAACTGGTCGATGAACGATGCCGGAGTCATCCGCAACTCCTGTCAGGTTACCGGGAACTCTTAAAAAATACCGCATCTTTGGAAAAATACGACCGGGTATCAAAACGCCGGTTTTTCTACCGGGGGGACGAGAGTTGTTATCGCACCGAAGTATTCAGGTACCAGCAGATGCTCCCGCGCCTGCTCCTTGGCAGCAGGGTCCTCGTGACATTTGGCGGAGGGATACGTGAGGAATTTGATGATACCCTCTTCTTCAAACCACCATTCGGTCCGTATCCGAAAGAACTCAGGGAAACATTTCCAATCGGGCCTTGCGAAATTCCCGAATGGGACGATGCAATGGTACGGAAGGGATGCGAAGGAATAAAACTGCTTATAGAGAGTCATAAGGATTGTCAGTTTATTGTTTCCTGCAATCCCCGCTGGGAAAAAATCGTCCGTGAGGTACTGGGAGATATCGAGGTGCAGCAATGACCCGTTTTACTATAAGAAAGCGGGACGGGCTTGCCCGCATTGCTTTATTCCAGGTGGGGGAGGACGAACCGATAAAACTCCCGACTGCACGGGACTGTGATGTGCTGTTTCCGGCACTTGAATCGACAGGTTTTACCAACCTTCCTCTCAGTGCACCCTCATCCCTGGTGAATGACTATCCTCCCGTAACCGGTATTCAGCCGGTTGTTATCCACCCGCATCTGGACAATACCGCACAAAGTGGCGATTGTGTCATGGTTGCAAACTGGCACACAGCATTGGTAAACCCCAAAAATTATGTGAACTGGCTCATCGGCCTTAAGGAGAAAACACCAGTCGATACCCTGTGGTATGCACCCGCGTCTGCGTTGCCCTCGAATGTACATATACTGTCTTACTCCGGCTTTGACCTGTTTGATTTCCGGGCAGTTGATCTGAAAACTGCCCAGATGCGGTTCTGTACTCCGGAAGGAGAGTATCCTGCTGATGTTCTTTCTAGCGGGATTTGCACATGCCCCGGATGTCAGCAGGATAACCTCAAGATGCATAACCGGCACGCCCTCCTTTGCGAGATTGCCCTGGTTACCCGGTTCATAGAAGAAGCCCGGCTTCGGGATCTGGTTGAATCGCGCTCACGGCTGAACGCAGCACAGGTTGCCATGATGCGACATTTCGATTCGCACTACCAGTTTATGGAAAAGCATTTGCCGGTTGCCCGGAATTGCGTGATGCGGGCAAACTCGGGAGAATCCCTTCAGCGTGCCGAAGTGAGGCGGTTTGCAGAACGCGTGATAAACCGGTACCGCCCTCCCAAAACAGATGTGGCAGTTCTTCTCCCCTGTTCGGCAAAAAAGCCATATTCCCTGTCGCAGAGCCACCGTAAATTCCAGAGGGCGATTGCCGGTCGCGCCCATGAACTGATCGTAACATCACCGCTGGGTCTTGTTCCCCGTGAACTGGAGTCCATCTATCCTGCTGGACATTACGATGTTCCAGTCACCGGCTACTGGGACGCAGAAGAATGTGCGGTTATTTCAGCTGTCCTTGCAGGCTATTTAAGGCGCAATCCTTACCGGCGGATTATTGCACACCTTGATGGAGGTGCTCTTAAGGTTGCCCAAATGGCAGCAGACCTCTGTGGAATTACGCTGGAATATACCTGCAGGGAACATCCCGCACATGATAATGCACTCAACACGCTTGAGGACGCCCTCTCTGGGGAACGACGGTTAAAAGATGACCGTCTTCACGGGATGATATCCTACCAGTTTGATAGTGAATTTGGCACAACAGGCACCAGCCTTCGCGGGCATTACCCGGAACTGTTTTACAGCAGAAAAAATGTCCAGATCTTCTCGATTGATACCGGTACCGGACTGCTCCGCCCTACCTTTGATGGCTGGAACCTGATTAAGGAAGGATACCGTGTGTACATTGATGATTTTATTCCGGAAGGCGACGTGCTCGTTCCCGGCGTAGTGAAGGCAGATCCAAGGATCCGTGAAGGTGACGAAGTTCTGGTTGTAGGAGCACGTGCATTCGCCACCGGAAGGGCTGCGATGCCGGCGGATGAGATGAATCGCTCGCACCGCGGTGTGGCAGTCCGGGTGCGTAAGATAAAGAGATTGTAATCCGCATTAATAATCGCGGTTATTTCTTTCTTTTAAAAATTCATGCTGATTAAACCATCAACAGAATTTCTGTCCTGTGGCTATAAGAAAACCGAACCTGATGATGTCAACGAATCAGTTTGTTGAAATGTCAATGTTATTAATGAATCCTGTATTGCAGATATTACGCATTCTTAATAGAAAAAGTCGGGAATTTCCGATATTTTATTACCGGACCCGACTGCGTATATATTGGTTTGTCGAAAGTTGATTATTTCGCCTCCCACCCTCCCATATTATTGATTCTGACGGAAGATTGTTCAAAACCATATTTCCATTGATCTGATTATCAGCTGAAATAGAGTTCGATCCCTTTCATACCTCTATCCGTCCACAGATGGCCTTTGTGGCTAATCAAAGGCTAAAATATCATTATTTGATAATTTTTATAAGCATTTGCAGTATAGAATTGCCATAGTGATTTGCATGGTGAAATGCCATGCAAATTTTTAATATGCATCATTTGAAAAATTACCTGACGTACATTTATACCAGTTCTTGATCAGGTCATAGTTGATACAATCAGGTGGCACTTCCGGTCATACTGGCCGCAGATGACCACCCCTGATTTCTTATCAAAAAAAATAGACAGAAGTCAGGTGGCAAGGTACCTTGACAGCTCCTTCTTTTCAGGCGGATGGAGATGCAGGTCATTTGAACGAAAAGGTTTTTTTGTGTTGCACCAGGAAAAAGCACCGCTGACTTGTGTTAAAGATGCGCAAAATAAAAAGGATGCGGGGCAAACTAATAGGATACATATTGAATGCTAATCATGGAGTGACAGGGTTGTTCTGTATCGAAAAAGCCGAACAGGGAGGAGGGGAATTGTGAGCGCCCCCATCATCGCACAGGAGGTAAAGGGTATAATCCCGGCCGGTTCAAATGGCCCGGCAACCATGCCGGTCGTAGTTGCCGTTCCAAAGGAGCTTGCCCCGGGTGAGCAGCGCGTGGCGACAGTTCCAGAGGTCGTCCAGAAGCTCACGAAGTCTGGCCACGAAGTCCGGATCGAGCACGACGCAGGGACGAGCGCGTACTACTCTGACGATCTTTTCATTGCCGCCGGTGCGAAGATAGCGTCCAGCCGGACTGAGCTGTTGAACGGCGCTCAGATTGTATTGCGTGTCCAGTCCCCGACCGTCGACGAGGTCGATCAACTCGCCGAGGGCACGATTGTCATCGGGTTCATGAATGCGACGCACAACCTTGAGGCCGTCGCCCGGATGCGCGACCGGAAGATTACCGCTTTCGCACTCGAGCTCGTTCCAAGAATCACCCGTGCCCAGAGCATGGATGCGCTCAGTTCCCAGGCGACAGCTGCCGGGTATACTGCGGCAATACTGGGCGCCGGGCACTGCCCGAAGTTCCTCCCGATGCTGACGACAGCTGCGGGCACGATACGACCGGCAACTGTCCTCATTCTCGGTGCCGGCGTCGCAGGCCTCATGGCGATCGCCACGGCCAAGCGGCTCGGCGCGATCGTCGAGGCCTACGATGTCCGACGCGCCGCAGGCGAGCAGGTCAGGAGCCTCGGCGCCAGGTTCCTCGAGCTTGAGATCAATGCCGAAGGCGAGGGTGGCTACGCCCGAGAGCTCACACCAGAGGAGAAGGAGAAGGAGCAGCAGATGGTCTCTTCCGCTGTCGCACGGGCTGACATTGTTATCACGACAGCTGCCATCCCCGGTCGGAAGGCCCCCCTCCTCATCACCGGGAAGACCGTTGCAACAATGCGGCCGGGCGCTGTCATCGTCGATCTGGCTGCCGAATCTGGCGGTAACTGCGAGCTGACCCGGCCTGGCAAGACCGTCATTGAGAACGGCGTCATGATCCTGGGCCCGCAGAACCTCCCCGCACAGATACCGTTCCACTCGAGCCAGATGTACGCGAAGAACCTCCAGTCATTTCTGGCACTCCTCTTCGACAAGGACGGGACACTCGTCAGGGAGTTCACCGACGAAATCCTGACCGCGAGTCTTTTGGTTCACGCGGGCGAGGTGCGCCACGGGCCGACGCGCGACCTTTTGAGCGGAGGGAAGCCATGAGCGACATGGCCACGCTCTGGACCGCGGTCTACATCACGATGCTGGCTGCGTTCACCGGTTACGTCGTCATCAGCCGGGTCCCCGTCATCCTCCATACGCCGCTGATGAGCGGTTCGAACTTCATCCACGGAATCGTTCTTGTCGGCGCAATGATCGCCCTTGGCCTTGCGACGACGACTCTTGAGCAGATTATCGGGTTTATCGCGGTCATCCTTGGCGCGGCGAACGTCACTGGCGGCTACATTGTCACGGAGCGGATCCTCCAGATGTTCGACCGTAGCGGGAAGAAGCCCGGAAAGGGGGCCTGAAATGGTTGACCTTTCCTGGGCAATAGACCCGATATACATTGCGACGATCTTCTTCTTTATCATCGGCCTGCAGCGGATGAGCCACCCGCTCACTGCCCGGAGCGGGATCGTCTGGGCCGGTGCCGCAATGCTGATCGCGACGCTCGTCACGTTCCTTACCCCGAACCTTACCAACTTTGCCCTGATTGCAATCGGGATCGTCATCGGCGGGGGTTTCGGTTACATCGCGGCGAAGCGCGTAGCGATGACCGACATGCCCCAGATGGTCGCGTTCTACAATGGCATGGGCGGCGGTGCGGCGGCAGGGATCTCGGCTGTCGCACTTCTTGGCACGACGACTAATACAACCGGTTCCCTCGCTGTCATTGGCGGCCTCATCGGAGCCGTTTCGTTCTCGGGGAGCCTCATTGCGTTCCTGAAACTCCAGGGCTGGATGCGGCCACGGCCGATCACCTTTAATGGTCAGCAGGTTGTCAACATGGCAGTCCTGGCCCTCGCTATCTTATCAGGTGTCCTCGTCATCCTGCAGCCATCGTGGGTCCCGCTCACTGTCGCTACGTATCTCCCGCTGTTCTTCATCCTCTCGCTCGGATTCGGGTTCCTGATGACACTCCCGATTGGCGGGGCTGACATGCCTGTCGTGATCTCGATGTACAACGCCTTCACCGGCCTCGCCGTCGCGCTTGACGGGTTCTCGTTTGCAACCCCCAACTATGCCATGGTCGTCGCCGGCATCATTGTCGGCGCCGCGGGTTCGCTGCTCACAATCCAGATGGCACGGGCGATGAACCGCTCAATCTCGAACGTCTTTTTCGGCGCATTCGGCGCGACTGAGGAGAAAGGTATGCAGATCCAGGGCAGCATGAAGTCGATCGATGCCGAAGACGTCGCAGTCATGCTAGCCTACGCAAACAAGGTGATCATTGCCCCCGGCTACGGTATGGCGGTCGCCCAGGCCCAGCAGAAGGTCAAGGAGCTGACCGACCTGCTCGAAAGCAGGAATGTCCAGGTGAAGTTCGCGATCCACCCGGTTGCCGGGCGGATGCCCGGGCACATGAACGTCCTGCTTGCTGAAGCAGGGGTCGCCTACGACCACCTTTTCGACCGGGACGAGGTGAACCCGGAGTTCCCGAGTATTGACGTCGTCCTCGTCATCGGAGCCAATGACGTTGTCAACCCGGCGGCGCACCGGCAGGGCAGCCCGCTCTTCGGCATGCCAATCCTCGATGTCGAACAGGCAAAGAACGTAATCGTCCTCAAGCGCGGCCAGGGGAAGGGCTTTGCCGGTATCGAGAACGACCTGTTCTACCGGGACAACACTCGGATGCTCTACGGTGACGCGCAGGAGACTGTCGCGAAGCTTGTGCAGGCCCTC
This sequence comes from Methanoregula sp., assembly GCA_028679185.1. Lineage (GTDB taxonomy): Archaea > Halobacteriota > Methanomicrobia > Methanomicrobiales > Methanospirillaceae > Methanoregula. The sequence goes on from JAJRBZ010000016.1 coordinate 15,905, forward strand.
AAGAAGCTATAAGGATCAGGGGGATCCGCCAGACCGGTGTTACGGCTCTTCCGGTCTCAATGATAGCGCCCGTAAGCAGTGACCGAAAGCGAGCGCTGTCGCGCCCCACAACACAACTCAACCCGGGGTCAGGGCTGCAAACGGGGGGGCTCGGCCGGATCCTCAAAGGACGGCACATTACACCCTTGGCTGCTGCTGGGTGGCACAATGGAATGTCCCGAACCCCTCCACCATTGCGCGTGCGTCAATCCCGATTACCTTGCGACCGGTAAAAAGGCCCTGGAGAATTTGCTGCGCCACGGCATCATTCGGATCGTTGAAAAACGGTACGATGACTACTGTATTCCCGATATAAAAATTTGTATAGCTTGCCGGGTACCGCTCGTCTCCGCTGGCCAATTTCGCCGGCATCGGGAGTTTCACAACAGTGAGGGGCTTACCATTCTGATCGCATGATTGCTTCAGAATCTCGTAATTTTCATGCAGGGCCGGATAATTTGCATCTGCTGTGTCACCCTCGTACGCGCACACTACAGTCGATGGATTCACAAAACGGGCAATGTCATCGATATGACCATCTGTATCATCACCAACTATTCCTTCATTCAGCCAGATAATGCTGACAGCTCCGAGATACTCTTTTAAGAAATTCTCAATAGTATCAGGAGATAACGACGGATTCCGGTTCGGATTCAAGAGACATGAACGGGTGGTCAGCACTGTACCCCTCCCGTTCACATCGACAGATCCACCTTCGAGCACGATATCCGGAACAAACAGGGGATATTCAAGCCGGCGGTTCATAATATCAGGAATTTTTCCATCCCGGATCTGGTCTTCATATTTCCCCCCCCACGCGTTGAAGTTCCAGCGCACCATGGCAGTCCGTGACATGGCACGATTGATGACAAAAGTCGGGCCATAATCCCGGATCCAGACGTCAGAATAATCCGTAGTATGAAGTGTAACCTTTGAGAGATCAACACCTAAATCGCGGAGCCTGGCACGGATTTTCCGGTGTGCAGCCGCCGTGGGAACGAACAATTCAACCCGCTCAGTAGCGTGTATGGCCGCAATAAACGTGTAATATGTCTCTTCAACCGCAGGGAGCTGGGGAAATGTACGCTTATTGTGCGGCCACGAAAGCCAGACAGCTTCATGAGGTTCCCATTCTGCGGGCATATTAAATCCGCGATTCCATGGCGTGTCACCGGGACGGATATCCGGAAACTCCCCATGATTACCCGGGAACATAGAACACGTTCTGGCATACGTGTCCGGCCGCCGGTTCCGGAAGAAGCCCCATGATTCTCTCACCGAACGGTTCATGGATAAGTCGAGAGAAGCGATCAGGATCTCTTCGGTGTCTTTGGCCTGGACAATTATTTTGCCAAATGCATCACAGATAAACGATCCCCCAAAGAAGCGTATAGCTGATTCTTTTCCGACCCGGTTTGTGGCAGCAATATGGACACTGTTTGCAACGGCATGACCGCGCTGGATGAGTGCCCACGCTTCATGCCAGTCACCTTCGGCGGGCTCCTCGCTGGTAGGATGCCCGATTGCAGTCGGATAAAAAATAATCTGAGCACCATCCAGGGCAACACACCGTGCCGCTTCCGGGAACCACTGGTCATAGCATATGAGGACTGCGATGCGACCGTAGCGTGTTGAGTGAACAAAATATCTGTTCCCCGGATAGAAGTATCCCTTTTCGTAAAAACCAGGATCCTGGGGTATGTGGACTTTTCGATAGGGTATATGGAGAGTGCCGTCTGCATCTATGATAACTGCAGAGTTATAATACCGCCCTTCCGCAGACTTCTCGTACAGCGGGAGGATAATGACGACATGATGCCTGACTGCAACCTCAGCAAATGAACGGGTGGAATCTCCAGGAATGGTTTCTGCGAGTGATGCTGTATTCACGCCGATCACCTGGGGAAAATATTGGGTCCGGTAGAGTTCTGGCAGGCAGATGATCTGGGATCCACCTTGTGCAGCCTCATCAACCTTCGAGAGTGCTTTTTTGAAATTCTCTTCTGGATCCGGACCAACTTCCATCTGGATGAGACCAACAATTACGTTTTCGTGCTCCATACGCCTCCTTATATACGAGTTTTTTTTACTTGGATATCATGCTATCCACATGCTTTTTATGAAGAATGATGTTAAATTTTATTTTAATTTTGAAAGATTATTAAGACAAAAAGTAAATTATATATTCTAATATGTTAAATTTTATTTACATTAATCAATGGAGGTCTGACCGGTATGGACAGAATTGAATGTGGAAAATTCACGCATTCAAATCCCGGCACTGCATGGCGGGATGCACGGACTCTGGTAGCTCTCACTGCCGGAGCGTGCCTTCTCGCACTCGCGATTGCACTCAACAATATTCTTAATATTCCAGCAGAGCGGCTCACTGCGGATATGCTGCTGTTTATCAGTATCCTGGGAGGTCTTGCAACATCCTATCCGCTGGTAACGAGAAGAAGGGGGGATTTGATCATCAGTCATCCGGGTCTCTGGATAACGCTCATTGTAATAGTAACAATGGCCATAATTGTTCTGTATGCCATCTGATATACAACATCACAGCAATGAAAAACAGGATTAAAGTCTACCGGGCGTTGCGCGACCTGACACAGGAAGCGCTTGCCGATCAGCTTGGCGTAACACGGCAGACTATCCTTGCCATCGAAAAAGGAAAGTATGACCCTTCCCTCGAACTGGCATTCCGGATTTCAAAGTTATTCAAAGTCCCGATAGATAAAATGTTTTTTTATGAAACTGAACCGGAAAATCAGCCACTCTTTGAAGAATAAAGTACCCGATACTTAAGGGATTTTCCTGGTTCTCCTTCTTTTTGAAATAGTATGCTGCACGGGTACTCAAAGATGCGGATTTTTTGTCCGGAGGTCCTGAAAATATGGCCCTTTCAATATGCGAACCCGGTCCGGGACCAGTCCATGTGATATGGTAAAAAAGCTGGCAAAAGTAAAAGAAACAGTCATTCTCCCCGTTTTTTTATAACGGGAGGAAGGTTGCTACACGATGGAGGTCAGATGTGTATTACGGGTGATGATACCAGATATCCTCTCCAGGAACAAAGATTGGTGCACCGCCATCCTTTCCAATATAATTTTGTGTCATTGAGTCTCATATTTTAACATCCATCATATTTCACAATACCTTTTTTGCATATCTCCAAACAGACCCGTGTCAGAAGTTTAGCGTTATAGATCTCTCACAATTTCCCATTTTTAAAAAAAGAATGGGGGGATTTCCGGGAATCTCTTGAAATGCATGATGATCTATCCATTATATATATAAAAAAAGGTAACTTGGATGCAGACTGCAGAGGGGGTCTTATTCCATCCGTTAATTTTTACGATTGGCAATTGGATCTCTGATGCAGGCGTTCTGAAACATACGAGGAATTGAGATCGATTTCCTATTTATCCAGATTTATACATTACTACGCCGGATGCACTCGTTTTTAATGTTGGTGGTATTCCTACCATGTTTTGTGAGATATAAGATTTAGTCGCGGTGGGCATGAATACCGGCCTGTTAGACCATTTATCGTCCCATTCTATGATGTTATGATCTATCCAGAGCCCGGATCCGGGCACTCCACTTTGGATACCTATGGCGTAAACTGCACCTGAAGTAAATACGGTTTCAAAGGTGTTGTGGTGTATCTTATATGCATTCCCACCGGCATGGACATCGAAATGGGATGCACCGATTGCATTGCCATGACCTAGTACGTGATTATAACGTGCCTCATAACTTTCACCCTTTACTCCTGATCCAGTTATGGAGTGCCGGTTATAATCGAAAAGGTTTGCTTCAATCAGCGCAGTCCCCGCATATAGCGAAACTCCATACCCCTCTCCGC
>JAJRBZ010000100.1 GCA_028679185.1 Methanoregula sp.
ACCGGCTTCAGGCACATCAATACAAGCTGGCTGTATTTTCCCGTATACAGTACCCTGCGGAAATCTGTGTTCTTTTTTGTTTCATCTTCGAGATTCGCTGTAAAACCTTTCTTCATTTTTACTCACTCCCGTTTGTTTTGATGGTGTTTCCGTATTATATATTTCCCTTATTAATTTAATCTCGCCAAGTATGCTGATCTGGTACCAAATCCTTTCGAATATCGCAAAATTCATGCTTTTCTAAGACTCGAAAAAGACGGTACGGAAAATTAATGATTGAAACTGTATTACTTTTAAAAGAAAAGGTAAATTTTTAAAATGCGTGAAAAATAGTGTTATCTTTTTTGTGTTGCATCCTCTTTCATCATAAACTTAACAATAAGGAAAACAACAATTGCTATAATAGCAAAATCGATAATGGCGCCGACAAAATCACCGATCAGCAGTTTTACCGGGCCCAGCTGAAGCACCTGGGTTCTCCAGTCGCCCCCGGGGATTAATACGGCAATAATCGGCATAATGACATCACTGACAGCAGCCGTCACCATTTTTGTCGCTGCTGCACCAATAATAAACGCTACCGCAAGGCCAATGACCTGGTATTTCATGAGGAAATCCATAAACTCCCCCACCACACCTTTCTTTTCAGCTTTCTTTTCTTCAGCCATATGTTGTTACCTCATATCAGAGACCGGAATAGGTCACATTCTGATATAAAGCGATAATTTTGCATGTTGATAATGATTTCGAGAAAAAGGACAGAGTTTCAGGTTCGCAATACCCGGTATTCATTGGCTAATACCAGATATACCCCATCAGCACCTTCCCGACCTGGCGAAACCTGGCTTGCTGAAGAGGATTTTTTTAGCAATGTCTGAAAATTGTTTTTTTCAGGAGGATGTTGCTTTATAGCAATCACAATTTTTTTAAATATCCGCGCTGATTTACCTGCAGTTACCTGCAGTAGTGGTGAATATCTGGGATATTCATGGTAAGGAGGGACTGGTTCAGGACATGTAACAGAATGGGGGGGAGCGTTTTAAATGGACATTGGATCAACATTTTTTTACAAATATCGCAGGTTTATCAAGACGCTCAAGATATACCTCTTCGTTGCCGGACCCGGTCTTATTGTGATGCTTGCCGACAACGACGCCGGTGGCATTACGACCTATACCGTTACCGGAGCCAAGTTCGGCTATGGCCTTATCTGGTTTTTACTGCTGCTCCTGCCGGTTGCCTATATTGTGCAGGAAATGACCGTGCGACTGGGCGCGGTTACCAAACGGGGACATGCAGAAGCGATCTTTGATGCATTTGGATCATTCTGGGGCTGGTTCTCATTTCTCGACCTGGTTCTGGTGAACTGGCTCACGCTTGTTACCGAGTTCATCGGCATGACTGCTGCGCTTGCCATCTTCCATATTCCGCCGGTAGTCACCGTGGTACTGGTATCCATCGGTATGATGCTCATGGTGCTGCAGGGCAAATACTGGACATGGGAAAAGATCGCAATCCTGCTTGCCGTCCTCAACCTCATCTATATTCCGGCGGCCTTCCTTGTGCACCCTTCAGTAGGTGAAGTGCTGAGTATCGGACTGATCCCCCACTTTCCCGGCGGGTTTAACGGGACCTTATTCTTTTTCTTGATGGCAAATATCGGAACGACGATCGCTCCGTGGATGATCTTCTTCCAGCAGAGTGCAGTAGTTGACAAGGGGATGAAGGAAAAAGACATTCCCTGGGGTCAGATGGACACCCTGATCGGCTCAGCGTTCACGGTGCTGGTCGCGATCTTCCTTGTTGTGGTGACAGGCACCGTCCTCTACGGTATGGAAGTTGAGAGTGCAGCACAGGCAGCCAGTATCATGATGACAACGAACCCCTTGCTGGGCACGTGTATTGCGATCGGCCTCTTCAACGCAGGATTCCTTGGAGCGATCTGCATATCACTTGCCAGCTCATGGGCATTTGGCGAAGTGTTCGGCTGGGCACATTCCCTTAACATGAAGATACGCGAAGCCCCGTGGTTCTATGCCTGCTACCTGTTCGCGCTAGTCACTGCCGGCGGAGTCGTGCTGGTACCTCATGCACCTCTTGTCCTGATCACACTCTTTATACAGGTAATTGCCATAACCCTGCTCCCGGCTGCACTGGTGTTTTTGATCCTGCTCCTGAATAATGAGGAAATCATGGGGAAGTACAGGAATACCACACTCCAGAACATTGCAGGGACTGGGATTGTGGTTGCGATTATCGTCCTTTCCACGCTGTATGGGATTACCACGCTCTTTCCGGAGTTGCTTACGTAGATGATGAATACAGAGGTGTACGGATGGTGACATTTGAAACGATACTGGGGCATCGTATTGGGGGTGTGCTCCGCAGATGGACTGAAAAGGTAAACGAGATCAACAGGAAGTACGAAACGCCTCGTATCAGGATGTCTCGCGGCGTGACGATTGCACTCCTGTTCCTCCGGATCTACCTGATCCTGCTCGTGCTCCTCCTTGGCTATAAATTCTGGACATTATTGACATGAGGGAAACGATGGCTATGCAAACCGGTCCCATAAATACTAAACCGCAAAGATCAGACAGGAAATTCCTCCTGAGCGAAATGCTTGGGGCAAAGGTCTTCCTGCACGAAAAAAAGATAGGGTCTCTTTTTGACCTGATGATTGTCGAGACAGGCAAGCTTCCCCAGGTCAGGAATTTTGTCATTACCCGCCCTTTTGGAGATCCTCCGCTTCTTGTTCCCTGGGAACGCATGGTAACCCTTGAACCACAAAAGCTTGTCATCGAAATTGACGACCTGAAAAAATTTGAGAGCTCACCCCCGGAAGATGCGATCCTGCTGCGGGATCACATCCTGGACAAGAAAGTGCTCGACACAGAAGATGCTGAAGTGGAGGTAGTCTATGATATCCGGCTTGTTGAACGGAATGCAAAACTCTACGTCACGGAAGTGGACACAAGCAAATCCGCACGCCTTCGCCGTCTCGGGTTCGGGTTTCTGTCAAAAGTCTTCGCACCGCAGGAAGATCCAGAGGATAGTGGCGCCATTTCGTGGATGTATATCCAGCCGCTCCCGTCGCATATCAGCAGTTTCAGAGGAGACGTCAAGCTCAAAATCTTAAAAGAGACCTTAGCTGAAATCCACCCGGTCGATCTTGCAGATATTCTCGAGGAGCTTGATCACGACCAGCGGGTCATGGTGTTTTCCTCGCTTGACATCGAGCAGGCATCTGATACTTTAGAAGAAATTGAACCCCATGTGCAGCGGGATATTATCTCATCCCTGAGTAAGGAAAAAGTAGTCCAGCTCATCAACGACATGACTCCGGGCCA
>JAJRBZ010000101.1 GCA_028679185.1 Methanoregula sp.
ACCGGCAAGTCCAGCATTGTCCAGGCCATCTTCTTTGCCCTCTATGGCGTGCAGGCAACCGGTATTGCCGCCGATTATATTGTTTCGTCTTTTGCATCACAAAAAGAGAAGTGCGAGGTGCGGCTGGACTTCCGTATCGGCGGGGATACGTATACTGTTGTCCGCACGTTCAAAAAAGGAAAGTCCGTCACCCATGATGCAACGTTCCACAAAGACGGGAAACTGATGGCAACGGGTGTGAGCCAGGTCGAGACCGAGGTAAAGAGGGCGCTCGGCATGGGCCCGGTGGATTTCAAAAATACCATCTATGCAGGCCAGAATGACCTCCTTACGCTGCTCGAGAACACGCCCGGCAAACGCAAGGAGTGGTTCTTACGGGCGCTCGGGATCGATTTTCTGAAAAACGAGAGCGATACGATCTTAAAAGAACGGATTGACACAAAAACCGCAGAACTCCAGAAAAAAGAGGGGGAGCTTGCTGCCATGGCCGGCCGGCAGGACGAAGCAGCATATGCCGCACTACAGGCATCGGTGGCACAGTCCCATACGATAATTGCAGAGCATACCAGGGCACGGGAAGTCCTCACTTCCAGCCGGGCACAAATCGGTAACGAGATGAAACTCCTTGATAAGAAGAAGACCGCATATGCCCGGCTCCTCCAGCAGCAGGAGGCGCTCCGGCACGAACGGGACGCGGATAGTGCACAGGCAAAAAAGCTCGGGGGATCACTTGCACTCATGGCAGAAGAAGAGGCCGAGTACCACCGGATCGAAAAGACGGCCTGTTCCTACGCAGCAGTCCGGCAGCGGATGGACGGCCTCCGTGAGAAAAAAGCGGAGTACCTCCGGCTCACCGCGGAACTCGGATTCACCGGCAGGGAGATTGCCGATCTTGCTGCCCGGGCAGAGAAACAACGGGCTTTGATCAGCGGACTTGACGCCGATGCGGGGAAGAAAGCGGAGTATGTTGCCAGAGTCCGGGCCGGCCTTGGCACAGCCCAGGAAATTGCGGAGGATCGGCTCGAAACTGCGGTCAGTTACCGGCTCGCGGAGATCAATGAGCGGGCCGGTACACTTGCAGCACACGTGCAGCGCTATACAGAAGAAAGGCAGAAGGTCCTCGCCGACAAAGAGACGATCCGGAACGCCGGGGCGGATGGCACCTGCCCGCTCTGCCATCAGAAACTCGGTTCGCATTTTACGAGCCTCGATGCAGAGTTCACGCAGAAACTGCAGGAACTTACCGAAAAGGCAACCGCCGATCAAAAGAAGCAGGAAAATCTCGGAAAAGAGAAGACCGCCATCGAGTCCTTAAAACCGATCCTTGGCCAGATCCGTCTCCTCTCGGACAAACTCCGCCAGAGGCCGGTCTATGAATCCGAGCTTGCCGGACTCGAGGCAACGCATACAAAGAAAATGCAGGAACACCTGGCAATCACTGCATCCATTACTCTCCTGGATTATCGTGAAGAGGAGTACGTGGCGTGCGAACGGGAGACTGCGGAAGTCCAGACGGTACAGCTCCGGTATATCGAACTGGGGAAAAAGATCGGACAGGGAATCATGATAAAAAAACAGCTCGCCGAACTCACTGCAAGGATAGCGGAAAGAAATGCCGGGCTCGAAAAACTCACCGCAGAGATTAAGGCAGCGGCGTTCGATCCTTCCGAGGCCACAAAACTTGAGGCTGCAGCTGCAAAGACTGAAGCAGACCTGCGGAACGAAGAAGTCATGATCGCCAGTACAACAAAAGACCTCCGTTTTGCAGAAGAGAAGATTGCAGGGTACAAAAAAGCCGCAGAGCAGATTGTTGTGGTACAGAAACAGGTATCTGCCCTCAAAGAAGAGATTGAACTGCTCAAACTGACCCGGTCAGTGATTGCCGATTATGTGATCTATCTCATGCAGGTGGTCAGGAGCCGGATCGAGGGGGAAGTGAGCAGGATCATCAGCGAGATCACCGGGGGACGGTATGAGCAGGTGCTGCTGGACGAGGACTTCAACCTCCTCGTGCGTGATATCGACAATGACTATTCCATCGACCGGTTCAGCGGCGGGGAACAGGATGACATCGCAGTTGCCCTGCGGATTGCACTCTCCCGGTACCTTGCCGAGCTCCATCAGGTGCATGAAAGCACAATCCTGATCTTCGATGAGATATTCGGCAGCCAGGACGAGGAACGGCGCACCAGCCTCCTGACCACCCTGCGGACACAGGAATCACGGTTTCCCCAGATCATCCTGATCTCGCATATCCCTGAGATGCAGGGAGAGTTTGCCAATACGCTGGTGGTTGAAATGGGAACGGATATGGTAAGCCGGGTTAAGGAGGTCGGAGATTGAACATCCGGACATCGTACGAGGAATCGCTGGACCTGGCGCTCCGGCGGATAGCGGAGCATATCCCTGAAGACCTGGTACATAGGTTTGCCCAAACAAGCGGGATTACAAAGGACGATATTCACTCGATTCCTAAGGGCTCTTCAGGGATGGTAAGTGCAATCGATGGGAGCAATGCGATGATCGCAGAAGGGGGAAGTGTTTCTCTCGCCGCAATCCGGGCAGTCCGGACAACGTTTTCCAATGGCGAACGCTACAACCGCTCCATCACCCCCATCACGCTCGTCACCATCGGGCCCGGTCATAAAAACCAGGACTTTGCTGAGATGTACCTGGACTGTTTCGGTGCCCCGCCCCACAAAGGACTGGACAATGCCGATCCCGAGCGGGCTTCAGCCATCCTCCGTGACACGCTGGAGTACTGGGTTGCCCTGCAGACGGTAAATCTCCTGCCGGAAGGAGCACTCCTTCTCATCGACGGGGCTCTGCGGGTTTCCAGCCAGAACCACGAACCGGTTCTTGGCGAAATCATCAGAATTGGACAGGAACGAGGCATTCTCCTCGCAGGAGTGGTAAAGCGGACACGGGTGACGTGGGGCGGCGGGCACCCGCTCCTCCCCGCGATTGGAGGTCTTGCTGAACAGATCGGCTTCTCAGGCCCATGGTGGACAAAGATTGACTCCCATCTTCTTGACCGGACCGAGTACCGGCAGGGAAGGCATGGTGAGATCTACATCGCATCGCTCCACCCGCACTCTAACAGGCCGATGAAAATGGAACTGCCAAAAGGAACCGGTGTACAGGCCGCAGCGGCAACCATGCAGGCTCTGGCCGCATGTGCAGATGACGGGCGAGTCCCCGGCTATCCGTACCCTCTTCTGGACGCACACCGGACGGTCGTCATCGACCTGCCGCTGGTGATGCAGATACAGCAGGACATAAAAGCCGGCCTATCAAAACAGGGAATACAGAACAGGACATTTGAAGACCTTTTTGGTGATTTACATGGTGACTTTGAACGATATTGATAATGTGGATACTACGAAATTCCGGCTGATCGGAAGGAGTGTGCTCTCGTACCGGTTTATTATTCCCCATTCGGCTAAACTGTTTGTCGGGGATATCCTGAAGATCACCGATACCACAAAGAGGTATTCATTTTATGCAAAGGTGAGCGACCTTGTCCACGAGAGCAACTTTGCCGATGAACGGTGGGACACCCGCCCGTTCAGCGAGCACTTCTATGGCCTTGGCGAGGACGTGTTCATCGGGGTTGAAGCAGTACCGCTCGGTTTTGTTGACGAGAACGGGATCTTCCGGAAACCACGCACCATCCCGACCAAATTCTCTGAGGTAAAGATTCCCGAATCAGAGGACTTTGCATTTCTCACAAAGGTCATGGGGGATATCGAAGTCGGTGTCATGAGGACCGGGCAGGGTGTCCTTAAAGATCTTCATGTCAGGATCCCCAGCAGGGTACTCCCCCAGCACATGGGAGTATTTGCCACAACCGGCATGGGCAAGAGCAATTTCATGAAGACGTTCTGTGCCTCCTGCATGAAGATGCAGAAGTTCGGTCTCCTTATAGTCGATCCTCACGGGGAATACGTTCGGGGCGGGCAGTCCAGCACCGGCGAACGGACGCTCGGGCTTGTCCATTACAACGCCGGCATGGACGGCCTTGCCGTCTTTACCATCAGCGAAAGTGACAGGAAGAAATACTCGCTCAACAGCCTCTGGCTTGACTATGATGACTTCAGGATGACCGACCTTGGCCTGCTCTACGACCTCTCGCAGGCCCAGTGGGATGTCATCGAGTCACTTGACGAGTTTCCGGGGACCGACGTGATCCCGTTTTTCCTTTCCGCAAATGTCGATACGCTCCAGGACGAGGTGCGGGGACAGCAGTATACCGGACCGTATCCGAAAATAGCAGAAAAACTCGGAGCTTTTCACCCCGGCACCCTTGGGGTCATCCAGCGCAGGATAAAAAATATCGTGCAGGGCAACCGGAAATTCTTCCGCGAATCCGGCTCATGCATTCCCGAAATCCTCCGCTACCTCCACAACAATAAAGTTGTCCTCATCGACATTCCCAGAATGGGTGAGCGCAGCGAACTCTTCGTCCTTTCCATGATCACCCGGCGGATCATGCAGGCACACCGAAAATCGGCTGAGGAGTTCGGGATCGATACCGGACCCGCCGAGCAGAAAAAAGTGCTCATCACCATCGAAGAGGCCCAGCGGGTGCTTGGGGCTGGAGGTTCATCTACCCAGATCTTCCGCGAGTGCGCAATGGAGGGGAGAAAATTCGGTGTCGGGCTCTGTGTCGTGACCCAGCAGCCTAAAAATATTGACCAGAAGGTGCTCGCCCAGATCAACACCTTTATTGTCATGGGACTCGGTGACCGGGGAGACCGGGATATCATCATGGGGAGCGCAAAACAGGACCTCTCAAAGATGGAGATCGAGATCCAGACCCTTGACCAGGGAGAGGCGATCATCAGCACCATCGGCATCCCGTTCCCGGTCAGCACCCGGATCCACAAATTCGAGGATTACGTGCGTGACCTCAATACAGAAAAGAAGCGTTCCATCAACGAGGGGCTTTCAACCGGTTTCTGATTCGTCCCTGACGGTGCATGTCTGCAATCCGTGTAAAATTTAAAAAAAATCCCGGCTCACTGGTTTATTTCGAGCTCATGAGTTTCTGGGCAAACGCCTGGCATGCAAGCAGGTGGGGGCGGTCCTGTTCTGACGCAGTCCAGGAAGCGCTATATAATACAAGAAGGGCATTATCAAGCGCGGTATAAAATTTCATGTCATCGTCATGTGCGGCAATCGGAGCCTTGGCCAACAGGGGAATGTCATGTTCAGGAAATGTCAGGTATGTCACTGGACTGGGCAGTGACTTGTGAAGAATGGTTGAATGTTCCTGGATAATACCGAATGCCCGCATAAGGGGACTCCCAGCACCAGGATTCTCGCCATCAATCAGTGCAGCTTTGGAACTCTGTGCTGCATCATCATAATTCCCTTCTGCGAACCGCACAAATACAACGGCAGCAAGGTGCGCAGTTTCAGAGCTGATACCGCTGAATGAATCCCGAGTATGTTCGATATAGGTTTTCAAAGATCCACCCAGTTCTTTTCCGAGCGTTGCTGCTGTACCAGGTTTGCCGAAGCGGTACTTCAGCCGTACCAGCAGGACGGTAAGACTTATTGCATACAATATCTGGAGGATGACTGATGAGAAAATATCCGTCGGTACTGCGATGAAGATAAAGGAATAGACAGGTGTTGAGAGTGCAACGATGTCTTTTTTGGGCCGGATCCATGCAAGGTACGCAAGCACCCAGGAAGCAACGACGCACCCGACAATTGAGATCCTGAAATCGAATGAAGCGCCGTTGATCCAAAAGACGATTGCAAACAGTGCTCCACCAAACGAAAGCACGGGAACGGCAATCTCCAGCCAGCTGTTCAGACTGTTTTTGGGTTGATCGGGATTTTCCTTGTCTGCCATTATCATTCTCCAGAGATTGGTTTTACATGTCCTGGATGTTGTAATGTAAAATTCAACAGTTTAGGGATGGTATGATTTTTTTATTTTTCTGATGGAAACACAGTTGATAACCGGTTCACCGGTGACAATGTACCGGCGGATTACCTGCCCGATCACTTCTACGATATCATTCACTTTGACTTTCTCATCAGGACTGGTGAACATCTTGACTGAGATCGCTCCGGACCGGTCTGCGACAAGATACTGTGGGCGGTTCAGGAACTGGAAATTTACCCGTTCTACCACACCTTCAACCCGGACCGGTTTACCGACCATGCTCTCGTTAATCATCTTAATCCGTACTGTCTTTGCCTCTGCCTCATATACGGGTGCAATATCGGCATACTGGCTGCGGCTCATATAATTAAGAGCGATAGGGATTATAAGAAGCAGGAACAGACAGGGGATAAGCCAGATAAGCTGAGACCTTACGTCAGGACTTGACAATGATGCCCAAAGCAAAAAAATGGTAAAGATCACAAACACCGCAATAGCGACAATAGAGACCTTTACTTCAACATTTCCAATTTTCATTAAAAATAGTATGTGTGGTTAATCTACTTCAGTGCTGCGATTTCTTTACGGAACGCAACCCAGTAGAGGACACCAACGAAGAACATACCACCGACAATGTTACCGAGCGTGACGGGGATAAGATTGTTTGTCCACATAGCAACCCAGTTTACAGTTGCATTGATCTTTGTTGGGTCAGTGATGAATCCCTGCGTGAAGATACCTGCCGGGATGAAATACATGTTGGCAATCGAGTGTTCAAGACCGCTTGAAACGAAAGCCATGATCGGGAACCAGATCCCGAAGAACTTACCCGCCGCATCATCCGCGCAGATACCGAGCAGGATGGCGAGGTTGACCAGGTAGTTGCAGCCGATTCCCTTAAGGAACGCTGACCACATGCCCATCATGCCGACATAACTCACTTTTGCTCCTGCGATGGCAATGGCCCGTGATCCAAATGCGGTGACTGTAGCAGCACCTGCTGCGTCAAACGAGACATACGGACCGTTTGCCATAAGATATGCCCAGAATAACGAGCCGATCAGGTTTCCTATATAGACAAAGACCCACAGGGTCAGGACCTGTGCCCAGCTGATCTTGTGGATGAATGCGGCCATCGGCGCAAGCATTGCATCACCAGTAAAGAGCTCGGCACCCGTAAGCACGGTGATGATAAGCCCAACAGGGAACACTGCTCCCAGAACCAGCTGTGCTATACCAGCTGAAGCGAAGCCTCCTGGAA